>NZ_JACFSZ010000005.1:0-185000 GCF_014805525.1 Rhabdothermincola sediminis
GAGATCATCCGCTGCCTCAAGCGCTACCTCATCCGCGAGGTCTACCGGCTGCTGCCCGAACCCTGCTCGACCGCAGAACTCGCGTCAGCCGCGTAGACGCGCTTGACATCTATAGGAGCTTCAACGCGCTCGCCGAGACCACCAACGGGCTCTACAAGACCGAGCGCGTCTACGGGCCCGACACCCCGAGACCCTGGGAGAACGTCGACGAGCTCGAGCTCGCCACCCTCTCCTGGATGCACTGGTTCAACGAGGACCGGCACCACAGCTACTGCGACGACGTCCCACCAGCAGAGCTCGAAGCAGCCTTCTACGCTGCCCAACAGACCCGACCCGTCGGGGTTGGAAACCAATAGCCCGAGCCTCCATCAGACCCAGGGCGGTTCACTAGCGTGGGGCGACCCCAGTTGGCGCGTGAGCCCGAGGGTGGGGTCACGCCATCAGCTCAGGCGGTGGAAGCCAGGAACTGGAAGGAGCGACCGCATGACCCGACCTCTGCTCGTGGAGCTGTCCTACTTCGAGGGCTGTCCGCACTGGCGGGAGCTCGACGTGATGCTTACCGAGTTGCAGGGTGAGCTCGGCTTCGAGCTCACCCATCGGGTCATCCAGTCACCGGAGGATGCCGATGAGTACGGGTTTCTCGGTTCGCCGTCGGTCCGGGTGAACGGTCGGGACCCCTTTGCCTCGCAGAATGCCCCCGTGGGTCTCGCCTGCCGCACCTACGAGACACCAGACGGTCGAGCAGGCTGCCCGACCCAGGCCCAACTCCGGCACGCCCTGACGGCAGCGGCCGAGGCTGCGGCCACCGAGGAAGGCGATCGGCTCTCGTGAGCCACTTCAGCTCGGCGCGGGACCTTCGAGCAGACGGCGAGCGTGGGTGAGGACGTCCTGCTGGGCGAGTAGCAGGACCCGATCGCCCGGCTGGAGGATCGAGGAGCCCTGCGGGAGAACGAAGTCGTCACCTCTGCCGATCAGCACGATCAGCGCCCCCGAAGGAAGACCGACATCCACGAGCTGCTTGCCCGCGGCCGCTGCGTCGGCGGCGACGACCAGGTCGTAGAGGTCGGTGGCGTCCCCCGGCGGGCCCACCAGCTCCAGCGGTGCGGCCGGGCGTTCGGCGGCGGGCACGTCGACCGCGAGCCACGACGCCACCCTGGGGATCGTGGTCCCCTGGATCAGCACCGAGGTCAGCACCACGAAGAACACGACGTCGAAGATCACCTCCGCCTCGGGCAGGTTCTTCACCAGTGGGAAGGTGGCCAGGATGATCGGCACCGCACCCCGGAGCCCGACCCAGGAGACGAGCACGCTCTGGCGGATCCCGTAGCGAGCGGGGAGCAGCAGCGCGAGCACCGCCAGGGGCCGGGCCAGGAACATCAACACCGCGGCGACGAGCAGGCCCTCGATCGCGATCGGGAGCAGGTCCGACGGGAACACGAGTAGTCCGAGCACGAGGAACATGGAGATCTGCATGAGCCAGGCCAGACCGTCCATGAACCGCACCAGGCTCCGCTTGTGGACGAACACCGAGTTCCCGAGCACGATCCCGGCCACGTACACCGCTAGGAACCCGCTCCCCCCGAGCAGGCTGGCGAGGCCGTAGGTGCCGAGCACCAGCGCGATCAGCACCACCGAGTAGAGGCCGTCGTACTCGAGACGCAGCCGGTTCATCACCAGCACCGCCATTCGGGCGAGCACCCAACCCGCTCCGCCGCCCACCAGCATCTGCAGCACGAACACCGGCACGATCCCCAGCGCCGAGGCGTCCGGGTTCGTCGCCAGCTCGAGGAAAGCGACGGCCAGGAAGACCGCCATCGGGTCGTTGCTCCCGGACTCGAGCTCGAGCAGCGGTCGTAGCGTTCCCCGCAACCCCACACTGTGGGACCGCAGGACCGAGAACACCGCCGCCGCGTCGGTGGACGAGATGATCGCCCCGACCAGCAGCCCGACCACCACCGGCACGTCGAGGATCACCGCAGCCGACAACCCCACCACGATCGACGTGACCAGCACGCCGACGGTCGCCAGGAGCGCACCGAGGCCCACCACCGGGCGGACCTCGGTCCAGGTGGTGTCCAGCCCACCCGCGAACAGGATGAACGACAGCGCGATCACCCCGACCGTCTGGGCAAGTTGGTGGTCGTCGAAGGCGATACCCCCGATGCCCTCTGAGCCGGCCAACATCCCGATCGCCAGGAAGAGCAGCAGCGCCGGCACCCGCAACCGTGATGAGACCTTGCTGGCGAGCACCCCCAAGAACATCAACGCCGCGGTGATGGCCGCGATCCGCGCCGGATCGAGGCTCCCGCTCATCATGCCGGCTCACCCTCGGGCGGTTGGCGCCTCGGCGCCGACTTCTTCGGCGTGGTACTGCGCGAGGAGCTGGCGCTCAGCGTCACACTTCGGGAACAGGAAGTACACCAGCGCGCCACCGGCGAGCACCCCCACGCTGCCGGCGAGGTAGGCCCAGCGCTGGCCGTCGGCGAAGGCCTGCCGGGCGCCTTCGATGATCTGGCTCGAGTACTGCGGGTACCGGGCGGCGGTGTCGGCGGCACTCGCGAACGACTTCGTCAGCTCGGCCTGCACCCGGTCGGTGACCTGCGGCGCGGACGGGCTGCCGGCGATGAGCCTGGAGGCGGTCGCCCCGTAGCCGGCCGTGAGCAGTGCCCCGAAGATCGACTGCATGATCGCCCCGCCGAGGTCCCGCTGCAGATCGGCGGTGCCTGATGCCATCCCGGCGCGGGCGACCGGCACCGAGCTGGTCAGCGACCGCGAGGCCGGGGTGCCGGCGAAGCCCACGCCCGCTCCCACGAACGCGTAGCAGACCACGACCGTCCAGACCGACGCGCCTTCCTTCCAGAAGGCCAGCATGGTGAGGAAGCCGGCGAGCACGAACCCGACGCCGACGAGCAGCGTGAACCGTGAACCGCGGGAGTCCACGAGCTTGGCCGAGCGCGGGGCGATGAGGACCATGACCACCGTCGCCGGGAGGATGGACACCCCGGCGTCGAGGGTCGAGTAACCGAGCACGTTCTGCAAGAACTGCTGGCCGATGAACAACGCACCCATCAGGGAGCCGAAGACGATGATGCCCGCGCAGGCCGCCACCCAGAACACCCGGCGAGCCGCGATGCGCAGGTCGTAGAGCGGGCTCGGGGTGCGGCGCTGGCGGATCACGAAGCCCACCAGTGCAGCGAGCGCGACCACCACCAGCCCGGTCACGGTGGCACCCGCGCCGGGGATGGGCACGAAGTTGATCGCCAGGACCGTCGCTCCCACCAGGATGGCGGACAGGATGCCCCCGAGGTTGTCCACCGGGTCGGAGCTCTCGTTCGCGTGCGCCGGGATGAGCCTGGCGGCCAGCGGCACGCCGAGCGCGACCAGCGGCACGGTGACCAGGAACACCGACCCCCACCAGTAGCGGCTCAACAGCAGGCCGGCGATGAGCGGCCCCAGCGACGAGATGGCCCCTCCGGTCGCGGACCACAGCGCGATCGCTCTCGTGCGGGCCGGCCCTGCAGCCCATAGGGCGGTGATCAACGCCAGCGTGGTCGGGTACGCCATGCCCGCTGCGACCCCGCCCGCGATCCTGGCCACCACCAGCGTCGTGAGGTCCGGGGGCCACGCCGCCAGCAGGGAGGTGGGCACGGAGATCACCACCCCGGCCAGCAGCATCGACTTCCGCCCGTGACGGTCACCGAGCGCGCCCAGCCACAGCACCGAGGCGGCCAGGCCGAGGGAGTAGCCGACGGCGACGAGGTTCAGCCCGGTCTGGGAGGCGTCGAAGTGCTGCCCGACGCTGGGCAACGCCACGTTCGCGGTGGCGAGGGGGAGGTTCGCGATGGCGGCGACGAGGATGAGGGTGGCCAGCACCGCGCCCGCATGAGGGGGAGCGGTCTCGCGGGCTGCCTCGGGAGTGGTGTCGTTCATGCAGGCAGTGCTCCCCGCGGAGGCGGCCGGGCCCGGGACGAGAGCGCATTCTCCCTCATCCCCGCCCGGAGCGGTCGATACCGCGCTCCCGCTCAGGAGGTCCAGGCCAGCTGCCGCCGGAGGCGCTTGTCGATGGCGACGATGACTGTGGTGGCCGCGGCGACGGCGAAGATCCGCAGCCAGACCCCCGCGCTGATGGGCGACGTCTGGAACACGGTGTTCATGATCGGCAGGTAGGTGATGGCGATCTGGCCCAGGGCCTGGACGGAAGCCCCTGCCAGGATCCAGCGGTTGGAGAACACCCCCACGTGCCACACCGAGTGGGTGAGCGACCGGCAGCTGAACAGGTAGAAGGCCTCGACGACCACGAAGAGGTTGAGGGCTGCGGTGCGGGCCTCCTCCGCGGTGGACCCCGTGGTCTGCTCGAACTCGAAGACCCACCAGGCTCCGCCGATGAGCACGGCCGAGACCACCAGGATGCGGATCACCAGCGCCCCGGTGAGCAGCGGCCGCTGCGGGTCCCGGGGTGGTCGCTGCATGATGCCGGCTTCCTTGGGCTCGAAGGCCAGCATCAACCCGAGCGCGATGGCGGTGGTCATGTTGATCCACAGGATCTGCACCGGCAGGATCGGCAGGGTGCTGCCGAGCACGATGGCGATGAGGATCACCAGGCCCTCACCCATGTTCGTTGGCAGCGTCCACACGATGAACTTCGTGAGGTTGTCGAACACCCCGCGGCCCTCCTCGACCGCCGCTTCGATGGTGGCGAAGTTGTCGTCGGTGAGGACCATGTCGGCCGCTTCCTTGGCTACCTCGGTCCCCCCGAGGCCCATGGCCACACCGATGTCGGCCTGTTGCAGTGCAGGTGCGTCGTTGACCCCGTCACCGGTCATGGCCACGATGTGATGGCGACCCTGGAGACCCTCCACCAGACGCAGCTTCTGCTCCGGTGACACCCGGGCGAACACGGACGCCCGCTCGACGGCGGCGGGATACTCCTCGGGGGTGAGCGAGGCGAGCTCGGTGCCTGTGAGCACCCGACCGGGCTCGTCGCCGGTGAGGATGCCGAGCTGCTCGGCCACCGCGGTGGCGGTGGCGGCGTGATCGCCGGTGATCATCTTCACGTCGATGCCTGCGGTGTGGCACGACCGCACGGCGTCGATCGCTCCCGGTCGGGGTGGGTCGAGCATGGCGTGCAGGCCGGTGAACGTGAGCCTGCCGCGGATCGCCTCGACGTCGAAGTCGCCCTCGCTCGCCAGGTGACCGTGCGCGGTTCCCAGGACCCGCAGGCCGCGGTGGGCGAGATCCTCGGCGGCGGCGAGGATCTGCTCACGGTCGAGTGGCTCGGCTCGACCGGTGGGCCCCATCTGGTCGGCGCACAGATCGACGATCCGCTCGACAGCCCCCTTCACCAGCGCCACCGCACCGTCGCTGCCGGTGTGCAGGGTGGCCATGTACTTGCGCTCGGAGTTGAACGGGATCGACGCCACCCGGGGGAGCTCGTCCCGCAGGTTCTTCGGGTCGATCCCGGCCTTGGTGGCGGCGACGAGCATCGCCCCCTCGGTCGGGTCGCCGAGGACCGCCCAGGTACCGTCGGTGTGGTCGAGCCGGGCGTCGTTGCACAGGGCGCCGGCCACGAGCGTCCAGCGCAGCGCTTGGTCGGTGTCGAGGGCGGCCGGCGCCCCACCCGAGTCGAGGACGGCGCCGTCCGGCTGGTATCCGGCCCCGGTGACCTCGTAGTGATGGTGGGGAGTCCACAGGGCGCGCACCGTCATCTGGTTCTCGGTGAGGGTGCCGGTCTTGTCGGAGCACACAACGGTGGTGCTTCCGAGCGTCTCCACCGCGGGCATGCGCCGGATGACCGCCCGGCGCCGGGCCATGCGGTTCACCCCGATGGCCAGGGTGATGGTGACCGCGGCGGGGAGCCCTTCGGGGATCGCCCCCACCGCGAGCGCCACCGCGGCGGTGAACATCTCGGTGGCACGCTCGCCGCGCAGGAGCCCCACCGCGAAGGTGACTGCTGCCAGGCCGAGGATCACCACCGTGAGCAGCTTGCTGAAGGCGGTGAGCTTGCGGGTCAGGGGAGTGGCCAGGGTCTCCGCGGTGCCGACCAGCCGGTGGATCTCGCCGAGCTCGGTCTCGGCGCCCGTCGCCACCACCACGCCCGTGCCGGTGCCGCTGGTGACCAGGGTGCCCGAATACAGCATGTTGCGCCGGTCCGCGACCGGGGTGGAGTCGGCCAGGACCACCTCGTCCTTCACCACCGGCAGCGACTCGCCGGTCAGCGCCGACTCGTCGACCTGCAGCTCGGCGACCTCGATCAGTCGCAGGTCGGCGGGCACCTTGTCGCCGGCCTCGATCAGCGCGATGTCACCGGGTACCAGCTCCTCGGACGGGATCGTGCGCACCTGGCCGTCACGGCGCACCCGGGCATGGGTGCGGACCATGGACCGGAGCGCGTCCAGCGCCGCCTCGGCCTTGGATTCCTGGATGAAGCCCACGACGGCGTTGACCAGCACGACGCCGAAGATCACGGCGGAGTCGACCAGCTCGCGCAGCAGGAGCGTCACCGTGCCCGCGGCGAGGAGAACGTAGATCAACGGGTGGTTGAGCTGCCGGAGGAACCGGGCGAGCGGTCCCGCGGTGTCGACCACAGGGAGCTGGTTGGGTCCGTAGCGCTCGAGGCGGTGAGCGGCCTCGGATTCGCTCAGACCGTCGCGGCGGTCGGTCTCGAGCAGCAGCAGCACCTCGTGGGCGGCCAGCGCGTGATGCGCGTTGGTCCCGGGAGCCGGAGCCGACCGGGTGGTGTCGGTAGATGGGGTGGCCACGATGGAGCGCTCCCTTTGACGAGATCCGCGACTGAAACGTTCGCCGACCAGGCTTCCCGGCGCGCCGCATGCCACGATAGGCGAGCGCTCGTGCAGCGGGAGCATCGGAGCCCGTCACCCGATGGGATCGATGGGATGCCGGCTCCCACCGAGGGTGTGATCGTTGCTCACTCGTCGCCACTCCAATCAAGGGTTCTGCTGATGATGATCCTGGTCGCGGTCGATGGCTCGGAGGGGTCGGCGGCAGCGCTGCGATGGGCCCGTCGCTTCGCCGATCAGATGGGTGCGTCGATGGGTGCGATTCGGGCGTGGGAGTACCCGGCCTCGGCGGTGTTGCCCGGTGGGCCGTCCTTGCGGGGGCAGGACGAGGTCACCGCCGAGGTCACCTCGGAGCTCACCCGCTTCCTCCGTGACGAGCTGGCGGAGGGCGCCGAGGGCGTCGAGGCGATCGTCGAGCCGGGCGTCGCGGACGTCGCGGTGCTGCGGGCGGCCGAGCGCTGGCGAGCCGACCTGATCGTGGTAGGGCGGCGCGGGCTCGGAGCCGTCGCGAGCCGGCTGCTCGGCTCGGTGAGCCGGCGGGTCGTGGAAGGCGCCACGTGCCCCGTGGCTGTGATCCCCTCACCCCTCGGGGCCCACGAGGGGCCGGTGGTGGTCGGGGTGGACGGATCGGCGAGCGCGACCGCCGCCGTCGAATGGGCCACCGAGGTGGCGCTGGCGCTCTCCAGCCCGATGGTGGTGGTGCACGCGGTGTCCTACGAGCTGCCGGGCTCCCCGTACTCGTTCGGCGACGCGATGGACCGCGCCGGCCAGGCCCTCGCCGAGGAGCAGTCACGCCCCCCGCGCGAGGCCGGTGTCGAGGTGCGCACGGTGGTCAGAGCCCTCGATCCGCGGGCGCTCATCCCCGAGACCGCGGACGAGCTCGATGCCCGACTGGTCGTGGTCGGGTCACGGGGCACGGGGCCGATCGCCTCGCTGTTGATGGGTAGCACCGCCAGCTACCTCGCGGAGCAATGCGACCATCCGACTGTCGTCGTTCCCCGACCGGCGCCGTGACGATCGGTCTCGGGTGAACCGGGACCGGGCTGCTCAGCCGCCGCTCAGCCGGCGTCGCCCGATCCCCGGGCCAGCGCCAGCAGCAGCTCGGCGTGCTCGGGGTCCACGTCCGGACCGTAGGCGGAGACCACGATCCCCCGTCGGCCCCAGTCGGGGCAGGTGACCCCGAGCACGATCGCCTCGTCGCTGGGATCGCTCGGGCCCTCGAAGCGGAACGTGTAGTCGACCGTCGCGCTCTCCAGCGTGTGCGGATCCACCTCCACGGCGGTGGTCAGGCCGGTCGCCGAGAGCTCGAAGTCGTCGGTGTACCCCAGGGACCGCAGCAGCTCGACAGCCTCGGTCACGGTCTCGGGAGCGTCCATGGTCATCGCAGGGAGACAGGGGTGATCACGTCGACCGCAGCCTAGGCCCGTCTCCAGCCCCGCATCGACGCCAGAGCGCCAGCCGGCCTCGCGGCGGCCGTCAGCGGGCGGGATGGCAGAGCTTCGCCTTGCGCCCGCTGCCGCACGGACAGGGATCGTTCCGCCCCGCCGCGGCCAGCACCGCTCGCACGTCGCTCGCTGGTCGCCCGGCGCGCAGCAGGCCCCCCATGAGCCGCATCAGGCCGTCGATGTGCTCGAAGAAGGCCTTGTAGCCCGGGCAGAGGTAGTTGAGACCGGGTTCGCCGTCGGGGGTCAGGACGAAGCGGTTCTTCGGACACTCGCCGTGGCAGGCGAAGCGCACCTCGCAACGCCGGCAGTACGCGGGCAGGCTGGCGCGCTTGGCCTCACCGAACCGGCGTTGCCGGGGTGAGCCCGCGAGCTCGACCAGGTGGGTGGTGGTGATGTTGCCGAGCAGGTGGTCGGGTTCGACGAAGTGGTCACAGGAGTACACGTCCCCGTTGTGCTCGAGGGCCAGCGCGTCGCCACAGGTCTCCCGGAAGATGCACAGGGCAGGGGGGATGCCGAGCCAGGAGGCGAGGGCGGCGTCGAAGTGGCTGACGAAGACCTCCCCGACGTCGCCGGTGACCCACTCGTCGAACACCGTCATCAGGAACCGTCCCCAGGAGTGCGGATCGACCGACCGGTCGGTGACCGTGTCCCCTTCCTGGAAGCCTGTCGTGTTGTCACGCTCGACGATGGGGATGAACTGGACGTGCCGGAGCCCCAGCTCGTCGCGGAAGAACCGGTAGACCTCGATCGGATAGTCCTGATTGGCGGCGTGCACGGTGCACAGCACGTTGACCTCGACCCCGTGGGCGAGCAGCAGGTCCAGGCCTCGCAGCACCCTGTCGAACGTCGGAGCGCCGCGCTTGTCGAGCCGGTAGGCGTCGTGCAGCTCCCTCGGGCCGTCGATGCTGATGCCGACCAGGAACTGGTGGTCGGCGAGCAGCTCACACCACTCGTCGGTGAGCAGGGTGCCGTTCGTCTGGATGGTGTGGGTGATGCGTTGGCCCGGGCGCCGGTGTCGCTCGACCGCGTCGAGGGAGCGGCGGATGAACTCCACCCCCATCAGCGTCGGCTCGCCGCCCTGCCAGGCGATCGTGACCTCGGGTGCCTGGTGGGCTTCGAGGAGTTGGCGGATGTAGGTGTCGAGCACCTCGTCGCTCATGCGGAAGCGATCGCCGGGGTAGAGCGCTTCTTTGGCCAGGAAGTAGCAGTACCGGCAGTCGAGGTTGCAGATAGCGCCGGTGGGCTTCGCCAGCACGTGGAACGCCGCTGGGGCGGTCGCGGTCCGGTCGTCGCCGATGGTCTCCTCCACGGCCTCGACCGTGTGGGGCGAGCTGGCCTCCCGGTGCGGGTGGCCGGCGCCCCGCACGGGCACGCTGGCGCGGGTCTGGTGGCGGATGGCGACCTCCTTGCTGGCCATCGCAGTGGCTCGGATGCAGGCGCTGCGTGCAAGGTACCTGCTGGGCCGAACGGCAGGTGTGCTCCAGCCGAACGTGACGAGACAGATTCTGAGAGCGTCTTGTGACCTCGGGGCGGCGGTGCTAGAACCTCGCGGGAGCGGTGTCCCACCGGCGATGACCACCACGGCGCCGGTCACCCGGAGGTCTTCTGCGATGAGGAGTCGATGAGCGAGGAGTCCGACCCGCCGGCCGCGTCGCCCGCCGCGGAGGCGGTCGCTGCCGGCAGCCCTGGAGATCAGCTCTACGGGCGGATCAACGGCATCGCGCTCCCGGATCTCGGACGGGTCCGGGAGGCGCTGGCGGGGGGCGGTCCGCGCCGACGCCGCCGCATCGAGTCGTCACTGCCTCCCCGGTCTCACGTGTTGCCCGTCCCCAACGGCTGGTACGCCATCGTCGCCAGCGACGAGCTCGCCGCGGGCGATCTGGTGTCGATCCGGCTGGTGGATCGGGAGCTCGTGGTGGCGCGCGACGAGTTCGGGCGAGCGAGCGTGCTCGACGCTCACTGCCCGCACATGGGCGCCCACCTCGGCGGCGGCAGGGTGATCGGGGAGCGGGTCAAGTGCCCGTACCACGGGTGGGAGTTCGGGGCTGACGGCCGCTGCGTGCGCATCCCCTACTCCGATTCCCGCATCCCCTCCCGAGCTCGGGTGCGCAGCTACCCGGTGCACGAGGCCGACGGCCTCGTCTACTTCTGGTACCACGCCGCTGACGCGCCGCCGAACTTCGAGATCCCGGCCGTACCGGAGGCCTCCGACCCGTCGTGGAGCGAGGCGTACCCCTGGCGCTTCGAGCTGGTCGCCGCGCTCCAGGAGATGGCGGAGAACAACGTCGACTACGCGCACTTCCGCTACGTCCACGGCAAGGACGTGATCCCGCGCGACATCTCCGCGTTCCACTTCGACGGGCCATGCTCCTGGGTCGAGGAGTCGCTCGGTGACGGCGTGTCGTTCACCCGGCACTCCTACGGGCCCGGGGTGGCGATCCTGCGGTTCCCGTCGCTGATGACCATCGTGGCCGCGACCACCCCCATCGACCGGGGGAACTGCCGCCTGCTGTGGCACTTCTACTTCCCCCGCGAGCTCGAAGCAGCCGCGGAGGACCTGATCGTGCAGGTCACCGGTCCTTACGGCCTGCAGGCCGACGTGCCCATCTGGCGTGACCTCTCCTACCGCGAGCGCCCGGTCCTGGTGAAGGGAGACGGGCCGATCGCCGAGTTCCGGCGGTGGTATGCGCAGTTCTACGAGGGCAACGGATCACGAGATCGCCCTGGTCACCCCGACGGGCCCCCAGAGGAAAGCGCGTGACGGCGAGCGAGGCCGACCGAGCCCACCAGCGCTAGGAGGAGGCGCCGGTGTCCCTGCGCGACCTTCGATCGGTCGCGAGCAGCGCTGGCACCAGCATCAGCTCGAGGAGGCGCACCAGCTCCGCACGCTCGGGAACGATCTCCGGTGAGCGGGCCAGCCCCGCAGCCACGATCTGCAGCCACCAGGTGGCATCCTCGGGGCTGACCCCCTCCCGGAGGATGCCCTGCTCGGCGGCGCGCTCGAACACGGGATCCACGAGCGGGCGGAGGCCGGAGGTCAGCGCCTTCCCCCCGGCGCGGGCCAGCGCTTCGCTGGCCGACGGTGACAGCAGCGACCGGTGTACGGGGTCGGTGGCCACCTCGGCGATGGCCATCGCCAGACCCTCGCCCAGGAAGCGCTCCAGCGGTGCGTCGCGGCCCAGCTTGCGCACCACCTTCCTGCGGACCTGCAGGGAGGAGCGGGCCACGACCGCGGTCAGCAGCTCTTCTTTCGATCCGAAGTAGCGGTAGACGGAGGAGCGGTGAAGCCCCGCGACCTCGGCGACGGAATCGAGGCGCAGCGCCCTCACCCCGCGGTCGCGGACGATCGACTCCGCCGCATCGACCAGCCGGGCCCGCACCGCCTCGTACTCGGGGCCTCCGGGGCGCGCCTTCCAATCCGGGACCGCCTCGCTCACCGCCCCATGCCTAGCCGCGGCCCGGAAGCGGACACAAGACACTCCTCGAGGGCGTCTCGTCCTGCTGAGGTGATGGTGAGCTGCGTTACCGTGCCTGGGCGATGCCGATCGATCCCCGACTGTCGCTGCTGATCCGGATCGCCAAGCTCCGCCCTGACGATCGGTCGGTGCCGATGGCGGCCCGCCGGGAGCAGGCGGCGCGCCTGTCGTACCGGGGCGCGGGTCTGCTGATCGCGCCGGAGGCGAGTCCCGCCGCGATCGGGCACGTCGCGGTGCCCGTGGCCGGTGGGCGGATCAGGGTCCGGCTGTACCGCCCGCACGGCGCCGGACCGTTCCCGCTCTACGTGTTCCTCCACGGCGGTGGCTTCTGCATGGGGACCCTCGACGAGCGGGAGCAGCGCTGCCGGGCGGTGTCCGCGGGCGCCCGGTGTGTCGTGGCCTCCGTCGACTACCGCCTGGCCCCCGAGAACCAGTACCCGACCCCGCCCGAGGACTGCTACGCCGCGCTCGAGTGGCTCGTGGAGCATGCCGGCCGGCTCGACGTCGACCCCGGTCGGGTGGCGATCGGTGGCGAGTCCGCCGGAGCGAACCTGGCGGCGGTGGCCTGCCTGATGAGCCGCGATCGAAACGGTCCCCGCCTCGTGCACCAATGGCTCGACGTACCGACCACCGACGCGACCTGCTCGCAATCGGGATTCCGGGAGGTGCCCGACGGCTACCTGCTCGACCGTGCCGCCATCGACGACTACCTCGAGCACTACCTGGCTCACCCGGCCCAGGCGAGCGAGCCCTATTGCTCCCCGCTGCTGGCCGACGACCATCGGGGCCTGCCGCCGGCGTGGATCATGACCGCCGAGTACGACAAGCTGCGAGGGGACGGCGAGGCCTACGCCTCGGCGCTCGCCGCGGCCGGTGTGCCGGCGACGCACGTGCGCCTCGACGGCCACATCCACCCGTCGTTCGCCTTCACCCGCCTGCTCCCGTCGGCCCGGGCCTACCAGGATCAGGCCATCGCGGCTCTGCGCTCGGCGTTCGAGGGCTGACCCCACAGGCTGGCGAACCGGCTTCCCGCGGGATCGAACACCTGGCCCTCTCCGCAGGTCCCACTCACCCCGCGATCCGGTTGCCAGGACACTCTTAGAATATGTCTTGCATCCGGCGCCGGACCGGTGCTAGCCCTGTCGGCATGTCTCGAAGGAGGGTGCCCGTGGTCGAGTCCCAACCAGCCGCCATCGACGAGATCCCCCTGCACCGCATGCTGGCGCTCGACTATGAGCCCCCCACGCCGGGGGAGGGACGGGCGCAGGTCCGAATGCCCGTGAAGGCCGAGGCGCTCGGCTCCACCGGCAGCCTGCACGGTGGCGCGATCGCCACCATGGTGGACCTCGCCTGTGCGCTGGCTGCCGTGGGGAGCAGTGGGTTCGATCCTTCCCGGGAGTCGCTCGTCACCGTGGACATGCACATCCGCTACCTTGGTCGGGCCCGCACCGATACCGTGCTGGCCAGAGCCGAGGTCATCCGGAGAGGCAGCCAGCTGATCGTGGTCGGCTGTGAGGTGGTCGACGAGCAGGGTCACCTCGTCGCAGTGGCCGACTTCTCCATGATGATCGTTGCGCTGCGCACGCCGCTGGTCGACAACGCGGTGCTCGTTGCCGGGGGGTCGGAGGTGTGATCCCGCCGTCCCCTCAGTGCCGCGCGGCCGGCTCGGCTCCGGTGGGCCCGTTCGCAGGCGCCAGCCGGTCGAGGAGCCGGCCCACGAGGCCTGACCGGCCCGGCAGGACCCGCGCCACCAGGTCCACGGCGCGCGCGTCGGGTCCCACCACCACTCGAGCCTGGTTCTTCTCGATAGCCCGCACGATCCGACGGGCGACGGCTTCCGGGGGGCGGAGGGCGAGGGGCGCGAGCCTCGAGGCTCCCATCCGCGCCAGGCGGTCGGCTTCCGCGCCTCGGGCCCCGAACATGATGTTGGTGCGGATCGCTCCCGGGAGCACCACCGTGACACCGATCGACGTGGAGACCAGTTCGGCTCGGAGGGCTTCGCTGAAGGAGCGCACCGCCCCCTTGGTGAGGGAGTAGGACGCGTTCTGGGGAAGCCCCAGGAGGCCGACCATGCTCGAGAGGTTCACGATGTGGGCCTCGTCCATCCGGCGGAGCACCGGCAGGAAGGCCCGGCAACCGTGCACGACTCCCCACACGTTGATGCCGACGATCCAGTCCAGGTCGTCGATCGCCTCCGCGTCGAACCGTCCGGCGGCCGTGACGCCGGCGTTGTTCACGAGCACGTGGCAGGCGCCGTGCGCATCGAGCACCTCGGCGGGTAACTCGGCCATCCGGTCCGCGTCGGCGACATCGGCGAGGTGAGTCGTGGCGGTGCGGCCCGCGGCGCGAACCAGCGCGGCAGTCTCCTCCAGCCCCTCCGGGCGGAGGTCCACCAGCGCGAGGTCGAGGCCATGGCGGGCCAGCAGCACGCTCGTCGCCCGCCCGATGCCGCTGCCAGCACCGGTCACCACCGCGACCCGGTCAAGGAGTCGTCGCATGAGCCGGGCATCCTCGCAGGTCCGAGTCGGGCAGACCAGTCCTCTCGACACGGCGACGGTTGCCCTACTGTCTGGGGCGCTGAGCGTGCCCTGCGGCTGCCCACCGGCTCGCTGCTCGGGCGAGTTGACCGTCGGGGGGAGACCACATGATCCACCGCAGCCCGTTCCCGGAGATCGACATCCCCGAGACCCCGCTGACACCCTTCGTGCTCGAGCGGGTCGCGGAGCTGGATGCCAAGCCCGCATTCATCGACGGGCCGAGCGGGCGGGTGCTCACCTACCGCCAGCTCGACGAGCAGGTCCGGGTCCTCGCAGGCGGGCTCGCGGGCCGAGGGTTCGGCCCGGGAGACGTGCTGGCGATCATGGCTCCCAACGTCCCCGAGTACGCGACGGTCTTCCACGGTGCGGCCATGGCCGGTGGCACCGTCACCACCGTGAACCCGACGTACACCGCCCGCGAGGTGCACCACCAGCTCGCGGATTCGCGGGCTTCGGTGCTGGTGACCGTCCCGCCGTTCCTCGCCACCGCGCGGGAGGCAGCCACGGGTACCACGGTCGAGGAGATCGTCGTGCTCGGCGACCGCACGCACGACGCACCCTCGGTGCTCGAGCTCGCCGGCCCACCGCTGGCCGAGCAGGTGGAGGTCGACCCGGATGACGTGGTGGTGCTCCCGTACTCGTCGGGGACGACCGGGCTCTCCAAGGGGGTGATGCTCACCCACCGCAACCTGGTCGCCAACATCGCGCAGGTGCTCGAGCCCACAGGCATGGGTGAGGACGATGTCGTGATGGCCGTGCTGCCCTTCTTCCACATCTACGGCATGCAGGTCCTGATGAACACCGGGCTGCGCGCTGGCGCCACCATCGTCACCCTGCCCCGGTTCGACCTCGAGCAGTTCCTGGCAGCCCACCAGGACCACAAGATCACCCGGTCGTTCGTGGCACCGCCGATCGTGGTCGCGCTGGCCAAGCATCCGATCGTCGAGGACTTCGACCTGTCGAAGGTGAAGCAGGTGTTCTCGGGTGCAGCGCCACTCTCCGCGGAACTGGCGGCCGAGGCCGGTGCGAGGCTGGGGTGCGAAGTGGTGCAGGGCTACGGCATGACCGAGCTGTCGCCGGTCAGCCACCTCACCCCGGAGGGGATGGGCAAGCCTGGCTCGGTGGGGTTGACCGTGCCCAACACCGAGGTGCAGATCGTCGACCCGATCAGTGGCGAGTCGCTCGGCGTCGATGCGGACGGCGAGGTCTGGATCCGGGGCCCGCAGGTGATGAAGGGCTACCTGAACAACGCGCGAGCCACTGCCGAGACGATCGACGCCGATGGCTGGCTGCACACCGGCGACATCGGCCACATCGACCGTGACGGTCACCTGTACGTGGTGGATCGCTTGAAGGAGCTCATCAAGTACAAGGGCTTCCAGGTTCCTCCGGCCGAGCTGGAGGCGCTGTTGTTGACCCATCCGGCGGTGGCCGACGCGGCGGTGATCGGTGTTCCCGACGAGGAGGCTGGCGAGATCCCTGTCGGCTACGTGGTGCTGAAGCCGGGGCACGAGGCGACGACCGAGGAGCTCACGCAGTACGTGGCGGATCGGGTCGCCCATTACAAGCAGATCCGCCGGCTCACGCTGGTCGAGGAGATCCCCAAGTCCGCGTCGGGCAAGATCCTCCGGCGGGTGCTCCGGGAACGGGCGGCAGGATCGAGCTGACAGCCGACTGACCGGTGGGTGGGATGTGCGGGCCGGGGCGATCGAGCAGAAACCTGTCGGCCCGTGCGGTGGGAGCTCGGATCTCTCGGTAGGTTCGAGTGGATGGACACCACCCCCGACGAGCGACCGCGGCCACCCGAGGATCTGGAAGCACCTGAGGTGGATGCAGTGGAGCAGCAACTCCCACCGGCAGGTGAGAGTCCCGAGGAGGAGCTGCCGGCGACGGTGCGATCGCTGACCGTGCCGGACGAGGCTCCCGAGGCCGATGTCTTCGAGCAGTCGATACCGGCTGGGCCCAGCGACGAGGACGACTGGCCCCGAGCCGGCGACGCCGAGCAGGAGTAGGCGGGGACACAGTCGTGGACCGGTACACGACGCTGCGGACGGAGACCTCCGCTGGCGTGCGGTCCATCTGGCTGGCGCGCCCGGAGGAGTACAACACGATCACACCGGCGCTGAGGGACGAGCTCTCCCACGCCATCGACGCCGCTGATGCCGACCCGCAGGTGCGAGTCATCCTCCTGCGGGCGGAGGGCCCCGCGTTCTGCGCCGGCTACGGCCTCGACTGGGCGACCGAAGCTCAGGCGTCGCGGGAGTCTCGACCGGCCGACCGCTCGACGCCCGCCGGGCAGCGCGAGGCACCGTGGCGGGCGAGCGACGGTGACCGGGTCTGGGATTCGGTCTCCGACTATCGGTTCATGAAGAGCTTCGTCGATGCCTACCTGAAGCTGTGGTACGCGGCCAAGCCCACCGTCGCCGCGGTGCAGGGGTGGTGCATCGGCGGCGGCACCGATCTCGTGCTCTGCGCGGACCTGATCATCGCCGGGGAGAGCGCCCGTTTCGGGTACCCGCCGTCGCGGGTGTGGGGGACGCCGACGACCGCCATGTGGGTGTATCGCTTGGGCCTCGAGCGGGCGAAGCGCTACCTGCTGACCGGGGACGAGATCCCCGCGGCCGACGCAGCCGGCATGGGCATGATCCTCGAAGCGGTCCCGGATGAGGATCTGCAGGAGCGCGCCGAGGCTCTGGCGGCGAGGATCGCTCTCGTGCCGGCCAGCCAGCTCGTGATGCTGAAGCTGCTGTGCAACCAGACTGCCGAGAACATGGGGATGGCCTCGAGCCGGCTACTCGGCACCCTGTTCGACGGCATCGCCCGCCACACCCAGGAAGGTCTCGACTTCGTCGATCGTTCGATGGCCATCGGCTTCCGGGAGGCGGTGCGCGAGCGTGATGACCCCTTCGGCGACTACGGATCGCGTCCCCGCTGAGCTCACCGGGTCAAGATCCGGTTCAGCGCGCTCGCTGGAACCCGTTCGCTCTGCGGTGCCCCGCTCGCCGGCTCTGCACGCCACCGCCTGGTACAGCTCTAGGTGCTCCTGGACCATCCGGCGGGTCGAGAACCGGGTCTCGACGGCACGGCGGCAGGCCGCTCGGTCGAGCCGGTCGGTGCGATGGAGGGCTCGCACCAGCGCCGGCTCGTCGGCGCACAGCCAGCCGGTGCGACCGTCATCGATGATCTCCGGCGCCGACCCGCGGGCGAAGGCGACGACCGGCGTACCGCAGGCGAGGGCCTCGACCATGACCATGCCGAACGGCTCCCGCCAGCGGAGCGGGTTGAGGAGGGCGCGTGCCCGGCGGAGCAACTCCAGCTTTGCCGGTCGCTCGAGCTCGCCGAGGTACTCCACCTCCCCACCGAGCAGTGGGCGCACGCAGGTCTCGAAGTACTCGACCTCTGCCGGCTCGCGCATCTTGGCTGCGATCAACAGCGGTATGCCCGCTTCTCGTGCTGCTCGTATCGCGAGGTCGACCCCCTTCGCCGGTGCCATCCGGCCGAGGAAGGCCACGTACCCGCCGTCGCCCTGCCCGACCGGGTAGGCACCCGGATCCACTCCGTGGTGGATGACCCGCGCGATCGGGGTGCTGCCAGCCGATCGAGCCTGGTCCCTCGAGATGGCGATGATGGAGACGCGGGTCGCGATCTCCGAATAGATGGCAGCCAGTTCGTGGTCGAACGGGCCGTGCGCCGTCGTGAGCACGTTCGGGCGC
Source organism: Rhabdothermincola sediminis (assembly GCF_014805525.1). Lineage (NCBI taxonomy): Bacteria > Bacillati > Actinomycetota > Acidimicrobiia > Acidimicrobiales > Iamiaceae > Rhabdothermincola > Rhabdothermincola sediminis. The sequence continues at coordinate 17,969 of NZ_JACFSZ010000005.1, forward strand.
CCCTCGGCGGCGGCGCGGACAGGGCCCACCAGCGTGTGATCGTGGACCACGTCAGCCCCCTCCGCGTCGATCCGGCGGTAGGCATGCAGCAGGTGCCGGAGCTCGACAGCCGCGTCGCCCATCCGCGGGGCCTGCGACTGCTCGTACACCCACGCGGTGGGCACCGGGCAGGCGCTGTCGCCCGTGGTGTGCAGCACCACCTCGTGGCCGGCCTCGGACAGGCCTCGGGCCAGCTGATCCAGCACGGTCTCGGTGCCGCCGTACGCCGGTGGGGGGACGGGGAGCCACGGCGGGGCGATGAGGGCGATGCGCATCAGCGACAGTCTGTGCACAGGAATGCCCTCGACGCGGGGTCGAGCGCGGTGATCGTCGGTCGGCCGCGGCGCGCCCGGCTCGCGCCTCGGGTGAGGGGGCGATGGCTCAGGAATCGTGGACCGGCGGGCGCGGTGTCGCCAGGAGATCCAGGCTGCCGAGGCCGTCGACGGTCAGCTCGCCTCGCTCCCAGCGGATGTCCAGCGTCCGGTCCCCTACGTGGACGCCGTGCAGTTCCAGGCGGGTCATGCCCTGCGGCATGGTCGGCGCGAGGTTGACCTGCTGGCGGTGGGCCGACGGGTCGAGCCGGAGCATGGTCCGCAGGAGCAGCAGCGGAGATGCCGCGGCCCACGCCTGTGGCGAGCACGACGTGGGATAGGCCGCGGGAACGGAGAGGTCGCGGCGGTCGAGGCCCGCGAACAGCTCGGGTAGGCGGCCGCCCAGGAGGTGGGCGACCTCGAGTAGGGCCTCGATCACGGTGGTGGCGTGGTCGACGAAGCCGTAACGCATGAGACCGGCGGCGCAGATCGCGGTGTCGTGCGGCCAGACCGATCCGTTGTGGTAGCTGATGGGGTTGTACCGGGCCATCGAGCTGGCGAGGGTCCTGATGCCCCACCCCGTGAACATCTCGGGTGACAGGAGGTGGTCCGCGACCTGTGCTGCCTTGTCCTCGTCGACGATCCCCGTCCAGAGACAGTGGCCGATGTTGGAGGACAGCGCGTCGATGGGCTCCTTGGCGGCGTCGAGGCCGATCGCGAACCAGCCACGATCGTCCAGCCAGAAATCCCGGTTGAACGCCTCTTTGAGCGTTGTTGCCTTGCTGTCGTAGAGCTCGGCGGTCGCGAGGTCTCCGACCTCGGCCGCAAGGTGGGCCCGCGCCCGGTAGGCGGCGTACACGTAGCCCTGCACCTCGCACAACGCGATGGGTGGATCGGCGATCCGCCCGTCGGCGTGGCTCACCCCGTCCCAGGAGTCCTTCCACCCCTGGTTCACCAGGCCCGAGGGGTTCCGTCGCTGGTACTCCACGTAGCCGTCGCCGTCACGGTCGCCCCAGCCCTCGATCCATGCCAGGGCGTGATCGAGGTGGGGCACGAGACCGTCGATGACGTCGGTGGCCACCCCCCAGCGGCGCAGCTCGCCGGCGAGCATCACGAACAGCGCCGTGGCGTCCGCGGTGCCGTAGTAGGTGGCGCCACCTCCCAGGGCGAGCGATGCAGCCTTCTCGAAGCGGACTTCGTGGAGGATGCGCCCGGGCTCTTCCTCGGTGGCGTCGTCGACCCGTGTCCCCTGGAGGCGGGCCAGCGTCTGGAGGACGCCGAGGGCGAGGGACGGTTCGAAGAGCAGCGCCATCCACCCGGTGATCAGGGAATCACGACCGAACAGGGTCATGAACCAAGGGGCGCCGGCCGCGATCACGGGGAGCTCGGGGTGCTCGGGATCGAAGATGCGCAACGCCCCGAGGTCCTCGATCGCCCTGGTGACTGCTTGACCGAGTGCTGGATGGTCGGTCTCCAGCACGGGTGTCCCGGCACGCCAGGCCGTGTGCCGGCGGGTGGGTTCGGCGTGCTCGTCGGGCTGCCCGCACCGGAACCGGGGCTCGATGAGGTGGTCACCCACTGCCAGGTCCAGTTCCAGGCAGAGCTCCGATTGACCACGGGCCGGGATGTCGAGGGCCCAGGAGAGCCGGCCGGGCTCGGTGGTGGCGGCTCGAGACAGGTGCAGGGCCACCGCCTTGGTGAGCCCCTCGGCTTCGAGCACCGATCGCCATTCGGTGGGCGTGCACGTGATCGAATAGGACTCACGACGGCAGACCCGTGACTCCTTGACCTCGAAGACGTCGGCGAAGTCGCTGTCGAGCTCGATCGCGACCTCGATCCGAGCAGGGTTCGTGCCGAAGTTGTGGATGGTCAACCGCTCGCGCATGCCATGTCCCACGTGCCGCCGGCGGAAGACCAGCAGCTCGCTGTCGGCTTGCTGGCGGCCGGGATGGACCCGGCCGACGAAGGTGGCTTCGAACGGTGCGTCGGAGGCGACCGTCAGCGGCTCGAGGGGGTGGCCATCGACGGTGAGCTCCCAGCGCGAAAGGCACCGCGTGTCCAGGACGAACAGGCCATGGGGCAGGTCGGCCAGGATGTCACCGCTTCGGCCGGACACACAGAAGCTGGAGCCCTCGACGATGGTGACGAGCCCGGTCTCGGTGACCAGCGAGGCGACGGGGCCGGCGGGGGCCCACGGAGAAGGAGTGCCTGGCCCTCCGGGCCCGGGCTGCAGCGTGGTCCGGTCTGGTTCGGTTGCGGGCATGTGGTGATTCTGCCAGCACGGTGGTCGGGGACCGCCGAGCCGGCGAGCGCTTCAGTCCCCACTCCCGCGACGGGCCTGCTGCTCGGCAGCATCGGTGGCGGCGTCCGCTTGGTCGAGCCGGGCTGTGACATCGGGGGTGCCGCGATGGCGGCTGATCGACGTCGCGTCGTCGGACAGCCGTTCAGCCAGCTCACGGGCGACCTGCCCCGCCGGTGAGCCGGCCAGCCCGGTCGCCTCCTGGTGGAGGTCCATCACCCGTCCGAGCTCGAGGAAGTCGTCGGCGAGTGCCTGGAGCTGGGTGGGGATCTCCGACTCCGCGCTATCGACGCCTTCGGCCCGGTCGCGCTCCCAGGACACACGCACCCGGCGGACCTGCTCGGAGAGGCGGGCCGGTTCGGTGGTGATGTTCCGCTGCCAGGGGACTTCCTCGATGTCCCGGATGACCGCGTCGGGCACCACCTCCAACAGCCCGGGGAGCCCCGCGAGCCGTCGCAGCGCGCGGATGAACGCGGCGCGCAGGGTCTCGATGTTCTCGGCCTCTTCCACGAGGAGGGTGGTCCAGCCGGGGCTCAGCTCCCGGCCACAGCCGGGACAGCGACCGGTGCGCTCGATCGCGAGGGACTCGAGGGTGAATGAGGTCGTGCACGCCCGACACCTCGCCATCAACCGGTTCGGGCTGCCGTCGGGGGTCTGCGTCATCGCGTCGGGATCGTCGTCACTCGAGCTCGCTCGGGGCTGGCGGGACGGGCTCCATGTTCGCCGCCGGTCTGGAGAGCCGACAAGCAGGGGAGGGTGGCGCGTGCGCCCGTGCTCGTCGTCGGCGGTCTCCGGCCCGGAGGAGGTGCGGTCCGTGAACGTGGCTCGACCCCTGCGCCGAACGATCGGCGGAAGCATGGCGGACCTCATCACCTTGACATTCGACAGCCCCTACGGTGCGCAGGCGGCGCTCAACGCCGTGCGAGCCCGCGAAGACCTGCCCTGCGCGTGGATCGACGACGTGGCCGTCGTGGAGAAGCACCACTCCGGCCGGGTGTCGCTGCACACCCCGCACGGCCAGCTGCCCGCTGACCGAAGCGCTGGGCTCGCAGTCCCCACCTGAGTATGACGTGCGCTCGCGACGGTGCGCGGTCTCAATCAGACGCTGCCGGCACCCACACCCCGTGGAAGCCGTAGGGCACCCGCACCGGGAGGTGCACCCGGGCCACGGGTCCGCTCGCCAGATCGAGCGCGTCGAGCACGACGAGGTCGCTGGCTCCCCGTTCCCTGTCCCACGCATAGCTGAGCAGCCAGCCCTCACCCTCGCCATCGCCGCTGGCGACGACGAAACCTTCGTTCAGGCGGTAGCTGCCTCCGGGTGCGTAGCGGTCCAGCTCCCCGGTCGTCTCGTCACGATGAGCGAGGCCGGCGAACTCGATCGGGAAGTCCCCGTCGGCCTCGGTCATCAGGTACCAGCCGTGGCGGCTGCGGCGACCGGTGAAGCGCCGATCGACGGCCGGGAGGTCCATCGGGACGTCGCTCAAGGGCTCGTCCGACACGGTGAGCTGCGGGCCCGCTGTGTTCACCAGCCAACGGTGGGGTCGAGACGATCCCGTGTCACCACCCTCGCGGAAGATGTGTGGCAGGCGGCACGCGTCGATCACCACCTCGTCGCCCCTGCGGTACGCGTTGACCCCGTGGAAGATGTAGCAGGGCTCGATCTCGACCCAGCGGATGGCGGAGGTCGGTCCCTCGAGCGGCATGATGCCGAGGCGGGCCCCGTAGCTCTCGTCCCAGCGGAACGGGAATGCCGTGCTCTCACCGCTGACCAGCTTCATCGCCAGATCGAGGTCGAAGACCACGGGTAGCTCCCAGAACACCGCATCGCGCTCGGTGATGGCGAAGTCGTGGATCATGGTGGGGCCGGCCACCTCGATGTCACCCGTGTAGACGAGCTCACCGTCGGCCGAGGCCACGTGATACGTGAGGTAGGGCGGGACGAACCCGTACCCGAAGAAGTGCATCCGGCCGGTGACGGGATCGATCTTGGGATGCGCGGTCATGGAGGTCGTGAGACGGCCGGCGTAGTCGTAGGGGCCATTCGTCGACAGGTCGGTCGTCGAGAGCTCGTAGGGGAGCCCGACCTCTCCCGAGCTGAGGAGCCGACCGGCGTGGTGGAAGACGCTCACGTTGCTCTGGTTGCGCGCCCCGCCGGGAGCCGAGCTCCCGAGGAGGCCGGTGCCTTCCCGCAGCAGTGGGGTGTCGACGTAGCGGTTTCGGTACCACTGCGCCCTGCCAGCCGCCAGTCGGACACCGTGCACCATCCCGTCGCCGAGGAACCAGTGAGGTGACGGTCCGCTCGCCGGGTTGGAGCCGTTGCGGACGTACAGGCCGTCGAGCTCGGGGGGCAGAGCTCCAGAGACCTCGAGATCGAACGCCTCCACCTGATCGTGGACAGGAGCGAACCCGCCTTGCATCCAGTAGGGGAGTGCCGGGTCGTAGGGCAGGGTCGGGGGTGGGGACGTGCTCGGCGAGATGGCCGGGTCGGTCGATCGCGGCGAAGAGGAGCAGGCGGCCAGGAGCGACGGTGCGCCACCGAGGGCGAGGGCGGCAGCGGCGACCCGCTCGATGAACTGGCGGCGGTCCCACTGGACGTGGGCGACGAGGGGATGGGCCGGGGGGACACGTGCTGGCGTCACAGGCTGACCTCGCTGAACGTTGTAAAGCCGCCACGCTACACGCTCGCGGGCCACGGATCCGGCCCACCGCTCCCACCGGAGCGATCCTGGACCGGCGTCAGCGACCGTTATCGTCTACGAGGCCATGCCACCTGACGCGGCCGACACCGTCCACCAGGAGGGACCCGGGCTGACCCCGTCGGGGCGGGACGGGTTCCTCGACCTGATCCGGGCGGTGGCGACGCTGCGGGTGATCGTGTGGCACGCGTTCGGTGCGGCCGTGATCACCTACGTCATCGCGGCGATGCCAGCCATGTTCTTCGTCACCGGCTCGCTCTTCGCGCGGTCGGCGGACCGGCACGGAGCCCGAACCACGATCGCGGACCGGCTCCGGCGGATCGCGCCGTCGCTTTGGGTGTTCGCGGCAGTCGCGTGGACGGCGATGTGGGTGGGTGCCAGCCGGAGTGGCACAGGCCTCGACTGGCGACACGTGGTGCTGTGGATCGTCCCCATCTCGGACCCCGCAGGCTCGCCGTGGGAAGGCGGCTGGCTGGCGACCCCGCTGTGGTACCTGCGGACCCTCCTGTGGATCTTCCTGCTCGCGCCGCTCGCCATCAGGGCGGTGCGTCGCTGGCCGGTGCGAACCTTCGCCGTGTCCGGGCTCGCGGTCGTGGCGCTCGACCTCGCCGATCGGGCCGGCTGGCTCCGGCCCGCGTTCGCCGACCGTCTCGTCTGGCAGCTCGGCGACCTCGCGCTCTACGGCACCTTCTTCCTCTTCGGCGTCCGCGTCGCGGACGGTTCGTTCGACCGGGTCCGCCCACGCAACTGGGCGCTGGTCGCGTCGGTGGCCACGATTGGCGCCGTCGCCTGGTGGCTGACCCAGCCCGTCCCCTCAGGCGTGGTCAACAACTCGCACCCGATGCACCTGCTCGTCGGTACGGTCTGGCTCGCCCTGGCCCTCGCGTCCGTCCCCGCTCTGCGCCGGCTGGCGGACCACCACCTGGCCCGACCGGTCGTGCGGTTCCTCGGGCAGCGGTCCCTCACCGTCTACCTCTGGCACACGTCGGCGATCGTCGTAGCTCTGTGGATCCTCGACCACCAGGGCCGGTCCCCGCGCCTGGGGTGGGGGTTGAGCTACGTCGTGCTCATCGCCGGCGGTGTGGTGGTGGCATGCGTGCTGTTCGGGTGGATCGAAGACCTCGGTGCGAAACGACCTCCCAAGCTCTGGCCGCTGCCGACCGCCCCTGCCCGGCGCCGACATGCTCCGGTGGCTGTGGCGTCGGCGCTGCTGGTCACCGTCCTCACGGTCTGGGTGGTGATGCCCCGGGCTGGAGACCCGACCTCGGAGGAGCGATCGTTCCGTCCCGGGGTGCCCTCCCAGGCGCCTCCCAAGCCGACGTTCGACCCCGTCGACGCCCGCTACGAGATGGTGGCGGGCGAGAGCGGCACCGCTCGTGCCCCCGTGGCGCTCGGCCAGGCGCTCGACGAGGATGGCGTGCACCAGCTGGTGGCCGTCTGGGCCCTCGAGCACGGCGTTCCCGGTGTGGCCGTGGGGTTGGCCTTCCCGGATGGGCCTGCATGGGTCACGGCCCTCGGGGTCGACGAAGAGGGCCGTGCTCGTGACGCGGCTGATCGCATCGACGTGATGTCGATCACCAAGCTGTTCACCGCGAACCTCGTGTTCCGCGCGGCGGAAGCAGGCCTGCTGGAGCTCGACGAGCCGCTGCCCGGGCTCGGCGCCTACCCGGCGCTGCCACGCCCGATCACGGTCCGGGAGCTGCTGACCCATCGATCCGGGTTGCTGAACTACTGGGAATCGGAGCAGTACGTCGCCGATCCCGAGTCGCTGACCTCCCCGCTCGACGCGCTCGCCATCGCCGCGGCGTCGCCCCTGCAGTTCGAACCGGGCTCCGAGAGCCGCTACTCGAGCACGAACTACATCGTCCTCGGAGTGCTCCTGGAGCAGGTCACCGGCCAGCCGTTCGACGTGCTGGTGGACGAGCAGCTGCTCCGGCCCTTGGGCCTCGAGTCGGCCGCGATCCTGCCGCCCCAGGCCGGGTTGCCCCGCACCGGTGCTGCTGGGATCGTCACGGATCTCGCCGACCTCGGCCGGGGGGTGCTCGCGCTGCTCCGGGACCACGTCGGCATCAGTGATGCGTCCTACCGGGCGATGACCGACATCGACCGCGACTCCGCCATGGGCGCAGGGGTGAACGGGTTCTGCCCGTGCCGTACGGATCCAGACGGTGGGGCCCACTGGTTCGGCATGGGGTACGCCGGTGGGCACACGCTGGCTCTCTACCTGCCGACCTCCGACGTGGTGGTCACCGTCGACGTGACCGGCAGCTTCTGGGAGGACGACCGCTTCGCGCAGGTGATGGAACTGGTGGAGCGGATCGACGCCCACCTCTGGCAGCATTCGCAAGAGTTCGACGGCGAGCACGCCCCGCTCTGAGATGGCGGATCCCATCCTCGTGACAGCCGTTCCCGCCGAGTGCCCGCCTCGCCTCGCTCCGCAGGTCGAGGTGCAGCGCATCGAGCTCGACGAGCAGTGTTGGGTGGACCTGGCTCGAGGCTGGCTGCAGGGGGCCAGCGCGCTCTTCGAGATGCTCACCGCGCAGGTCCCGTGGTCACAGGGCCGGGTCTTCCGCTACGAGCGCTACCTGGACGAGCCCCGGCTCGGCGCCTGGTACCCGGCCGGAGCACCGCCTCATGCGGTGCTGGACGAGGCGCGGGACTGGCTCCAGCACCGCTACCGGGTCCGGTTCGACGGCTGCGCACTCGCCTGGTACCGGGACGGCGGTGACGGGGTCGCGTTCCATCGCGATCGCGAGATGCGCTGGCTCGACGAGACGATCATCGCGGTCCTGACCCTGGGGGCGCGGCGGCCGTTCCTGTTGCGGCCTCGCACCGAGCGATGGGGGCAGCACGCACCGGGTGGTGGGGCGACCCACGACCTCGCTCCGGGTGCCGGGGACCTGATCGTGATGGGCGGGCGTTGCCAGGTGGCTTGGGAGCACTCGGTGCCCCGGGTGCCTGGTCTGGTGGCTGGTCGGGTGTCGGTGCAGTGGCGCTGGACCTCCCGGCGCGGTGCGCGCGACCGGGGGCCCTCCTACCGCGTGCCGCGGGTCTTCTCGCGGGAGGGCCGGCGCCCGGCGACCTGACGTAGCCGGGCTCCGGTCGTGGCGGCGAGTGCGTGGAGCAGGGGGAGCGGGTCGTCCCGATCCCAGAAGGCCCACGCGTCACACGTACGGGCCCATCGGGCCCAGGTGCGCAGGGGTTGGCCGGACCGGCGTGCCGCGACCGCGTCGAGTGGATGCACCCATCGCAGCCCCGGCCGGGAGGTCGTGGGCGGACCGGGGGCACCGGCGAGATCGGCGTGCATGACGGCCGGGAAGTTGACCCCGGCACGGGCCGCAGGATGGTGCCAGAGGCTGCAGCGGGCGTTCACCTCGAGCAGGACGAGCCGGCCGTCAGGTGCTCGCTTGAAGTCGAGCTTCGCCATCCCCCGCAGGTCGAGTCGTTCCACGATGGCCCGACCACAGCACGAGACGTCCTGGCGGGCGGTCACCACCAGCGAGGTGGTGTGCCCGTTGACGAGCGGCAACGTCCGGATCTTGCGTCCTGTCATCTCCGCCAGGGTCGCGCCCTGCCGATCCCGGTAGACGTGGTAGCTCTCCACCCGGCTCTCGGGCCCTGGGATGTGCTCCTGGATCACGAGCGCCGTGCAGGCCCCCGTGATCCGTGACCACAGTGACCGCAGTGCTGCGTCGTCCTCGATCACACACGCTTTGGCATCGATCACCTCGTGCCAGCTCGGACTGCGCCAGTGAGGCTTCACGACCACCGGGAAGCGGAGGCACGACACATCCGGAGGTGGACCGGCGGATGGCTCGATGACCACGGTCCTCGGTACGGGAAGGTCGAATCGCTCGGCGACGGTGGTGAACCTGGCCTTGTCGACGAGTGCCTCGACCAGCTCGACCGGAGGGAGGTTGAGCTCGAAGCCGCCGGCCAGCGGGTCGCGGTGGCGGGAGCAGAAGAGCAACGCCTCGTCGCTGGTGGAGAGCAACGGTGGGGGCGTGGGCTGCCGCGCCGCGAAGGCCAGGAGGGCCTCGACGAGAGGAGTCTCCTCCATCACCGATCGCCGCGCTGGCCAGTCCCAGGTCGTGATGCTCGCGGCGTGCCGGGAGCGGCTCGTGGGATCACACGGGGGGGCGACGATGGCGGCGTCGATCCCCGCCAGGGAGAGCGACCGCACGACCTCGATGAGGTTGACGCCGGCCCCCAGCACCACGGCAGGCGAGGCCGGCTGCCGCCTCACGCTGGGCCACCCCGCCACCAACGGCGGGCCTGCTGCGACCAGACCCGCGAGAGCCGGGGCTCGAGGTGGATGCTGGCGGGGGGCAGGCCGTGATGAGTGAGTGCTTCGAGGCATCCCTCGACGTCGTAACGGACGGCGAAGAGCTCGACCGAGCGGTCGCCGGTGTCGATCAAGGCGAACCGGGCCAGCGGTCGCGGCTCGCGCTGGCGGGACTGGCCGACGCTCCCGGGGTTCACCAGTACCCGGTCGCCGGGTGGGATCCCCGTACCCGACGATGTCGCCGGGGCACAGCCAGCCGTCGACGCCGCGACCCTCCAGGGTGGCCACGGCGGCGCGGAGCGCATGGAGGTTGCCGTGAATGTCCGAGACGACCCCGTAGCGCATCGGTCAACGTTCTCTGCGGGGCGCGATCGCCGTCACGGGCCGGGCCGCGAGCGGGATCCCGCCTTCGGTGAGCAGGTCAGCACCATCGAGTCCGCTCACTACCCGTGGTGGGCCAGCGCAGAACGCTCGCTTGCCGCCGGCGTGCCGGTGCCCCCTCGGGTCTCGCCGCGGAGCTCATGTGACGGTTTCCGCGCGAACTGTATGCCGTGGGGGGGAGCTGGGTACCGCAAGCGCAGATGCTGATCGAGGGAGTGGACCCGTTCACGGATTCGCGGTGGCGTGATCTGATGGGGCGCGCGGGCGCCATGCTGTTCCACACACCGGAATGGGGGCGGGTCCTGGTGGACACCTACGGGTTGGAGATCAGGGCGACACTGGCGACCGACGAGTCGGGTGAGGTCATCGGCAGCGTGCCTTGGGTCCAGGTGGACGGCCTGCGGTCGTCGCGCCTGGTCTCGCTGCCGTTCTCGGACGTCTGCCCGCCCCTGCTCGTCGACCCGCGCGCCTGGCCTCCGCTGCGTGACGCGCTCATGGCTCGAGGCCTGCCCATCACGATCCGCACCCTGGGGACACCGATGGTCGTCACGGACCCGGCATTCGTCGTGTCGAGCCGTGCCCGGTGGCACGGGCTCACCTTGACGGACGGGCCGCACAAGCACTTCGACGCGTTCGCGCCGTCGGTGCGGCGTGCGATCCGCAAGGCCGTCGGCTTGGGGGTGACGGTGAAACAGGTCGCCGACGAGGTGTTCATTCCGGCGTTCATGGGGATGCACCGGGGCGTTCGCCGGCACAAGTACGGCCTGCTCGCCCAACCCGACCGATTCATCGAGTCGATGAGAGATCAGTTCCGGGCCATCGAGGGCTGGTACCCGCTCCTCGCGCTCTACGACGGTGAGCCGATCGCGGCCACCATCTACCTTCGCCACGGTGATGCGCTGTACTACAAGTTCAATGCGTCGCGCCCGGATGCGTTGCCGCTACGACCGAACAACCTGCTGATCTGGGAGGGCGTGCGCCTGGGCTGCGAGCTCGGTTGTCGGCTCCTCGACTTCGGGGCCAGCGATGACGACCAACCCGGCCTGGTGCGGTTCAAGCGTTCCTTCGGCACGGACGAGCGAGAGATCGTCCGGCTGCAGTACGTGCCCGCCGATCGCGACCGCTCGATCGACATGGCCGAGGAGGAGCTGTTGGCGGAGCTCACCGGACTGTTCACCGCTCCAGGGGTGCCCGATGAGATCGCGGCCCGGGCCGGGGCGCTCCTGTACCGGTACTTCGCCTGACGATCGTCATGGCGGCCGAGGGCGATCCTTCTCCGTTCGGGGGCGCTCAGCGCAGGTGAGCCCACGTGACGGCATTGACGAAGACGACCATCAGGTAGACCCCGACGATCGTCCAGATCGCGGCCACGTGGATGACGTCGATGCGAGCTCGTGTCCGGCGACGCAACGCGGCCAGCAGCACCAGCGTCGGAACCGAGAACTTGATGCCGTAGGCGAGAGCACCGTGCTCGATGAACGATCGGGAGATCGGGTTGAGCTCCGAGGCGCCGGCCGCGATCGCTGCCCGTGTCAGCACCACGTCAGCCACGTTCAGCACGACGAGCACCGCCGCCGCGGCGACGTAGGTCCGTTGCACCCGCTCGATGGCCGAGCCCGCTTCCACGTCGTCGGTCCTACCCAGGGATCTGTGGCCTGACGCGCCCTGCCGGGCAGGGCGCTGGGGTTTCGGGCGGTGGTGCCGAGGACGGCTACGGAGAGCGAGTGAGGTGGCGAGATGTGCGACGGAAGCGTGCGGGGTCAGGCGCGATCTCCGTTGTGGATCGGATCGCCGGCACGTGGTCCGGGGCGTCCGTCGAAGCCGACCTCGAACCACACGGTCTTGCCGTCGTGGTCCACCTCGACGCCCCACCGGTCGGCGAGATGGTCGATGATCTGCAGACCCCGCCCGGTCACCGCCTGCGGGCCGTAGTCCTTCAGGACGGGCAACGTTCGCGCTCCGTCATGACATTCGACCCGGAGAACGTGGTTGGCCTCATCGTGATCGACCCGGATCGTGAACGGCGTACAGGCGTGGAGGATCACGTTCGAGGCCAGCTCAGACACCATCAACTCGACCTCGTTCTCGCTGCCATGGTCGAGACCCACGACCGAGAGCACGAAACGGCGCGCAGCCCGCGCGCTACCGAGGTCGGGCGGAAAATCGGCTTCGAACCGCCTCGGTGTCGTGGTCATGTCGATCGCACCCGCTTCGTGTCCTTCTGGGCTCTGGTCCCACGGGTGCCTGCCGAGGGCCAGCTCCGGACGCGCACTCTAGGTTCGTCTCGGTGGTGCCGTCGCCTCGGAACCCGGATGTGACCAGGGACCCGCCCCGGGCCTGGTTGGCCCGTCGTGCCGGGGCCGGTCCCGACCGGGCTACGGTCCCGGCGGGGCTCCCCGCCGATCGACGGTGGGGAGCTCACTCAGGCACGCCGACCACGACGAGAGCGAGGTCGTCCCGATCCGCTGAGGCGTCGAACGCCTCCACCGCGGCGATGACGCCTTCCGCGATCGCCTCCACGCTCTCACCCCTGCTCGCCTCGACGGCCTCCCGCAGCCCCTCGAGACCGAAGAACTCGACACCCCGCCGGGCTTCGGTGATGCCATCGGTGTAGAGGACCATGAGATCACCGGGCCCGAGGAGGAGCTCGCGCTCGTCGAGGCGGATGTCCTCGAAGACGCCGAGAAGCGTTCCCTTGGCCCTCAGCGCACGGAGGGGGCCGCCGCCCTGGGAGACCAAGAGCGGTGGGTGGCCGGCCGACGCCCAGCGAACCCGCACCCCGCCCGATCCCACGGCCAGCCGAGCCAGCACTACCGAGCAGAACCGGCCGGTGGGGTCGCTGCTCCGCAGGGAGTCGTTCAACGCCATCAGTACGCTCGCCGGGGAGCGGTTCATGATCGACGCGGTGTGCATGCCATGGCGGGCCAGAGCCGTGAGGGTCGCGGCCTCGGGCCCCTTTCCGCAGACGTCGCCGATGGACAGACCCCATTCGTCCTCGGCCAGCGGGAACAGGTCGTAGAAGTCCCCACCGACCTCCTCGCTCCCCGGCCGGTAGCGCGCTGCGAGCGACAGCCCTGGGATCTCGGGCAACCGGGGAGGGAGCAGCTCCAGCGCCTCGTCGAGCGGGGCTCGGCGGTAGCACTCCAGGACTCCCACCAGCTCGCCGGCGACATGGATGGGGTGGGCGACGCCGCCACGGAGCCCGGCTGCCAGCGCTGCGGGTGCGCGGAGGAAGGTGGGATCGTGGCTGGCATCGGTCACGGTCTCCATGCGGCCGGATTCCCACACCTGTCCCGGGAGGCCCGTCCCTCGGGTGAAGTGGACCTGCTCGGAGGCCTTCACGAAAGAGGCGTACGCACTCGGGGAGGAGGTCCAGCCGTGCTCGCGGACCAGCGAGCCCCCCTCGCCTTCGAGCCAGAGCTGGGTGAGGTCCCACCCGAGATGCTCACCGATGGCTTCGAGGATGAGCGGCAGCGTGTCGACGATCGGTGGCTTCTCGGCGAGGACCTTGGTCACCGCCAGCTCGGCTCGCGTCCGGCGCTCGCTGTGCACCCGGTCGGTGATGTCCGAGCAGACGCCAGCCATGCCGATGAGCGCTCCGGACTCGTCGAGGATCGGCTGCCCTGCCCCTTCGAGCCAGCGGAGGTGCCCGTCGAGGCGAACGATCGGGTACCGGTACTCGAAGGTGCGCGGCTCCGCCACCGCGCGCTCGATCGCTTCGATGGCCGCAGCGCGGTGGTCCGGATGGATCCGCTCCACGTAGGTCTCGAAGGTCCCGGGGAACGAGCCTGGCTCGAATCCGTAGATCGTCCAGCGCCGGCGACCACGAGACCTCACCGGTGGCCATGTTCCAGGTCCAGTTCCCGGCCTTCGCGGCGGCGAGCGCGACCTCGAGATGGGTGTGGGCCCGCCGGAGCTCGCTCGCGAGGACCCGTTCGGCCTCGAGGGACCGAGCGTTGGCGATGGCGACCGCCGCCTGGCGGCTGATCCCGATCGCGAGTCGCTGGTCGTCGCGCGTGAATCGGCCGGGCTCGACGTGCCAGAGCACGACCGCCCCCACGACGGTCCCGTCCGCGAGGCTGACGGGCACGCCGAGAAAGCTCCGAACCGGTGGGTCCCCGGACGATTCCCGGTGGGGTGCCATCGAGCCGTTCGGCGGGGAGGTCGTGACGTCCTCGTGGCAGACCAGCTCATCGGTGGTGAAGACCTCGGCGAGCAGCGGGGTCATCCAGGCCGGGTCGGGCGCCCCGACCACCGCGGCTGCGCCTGTCGAGAGGGTCGGCTCGGGCGGCGCGTCGTCTCCGCGGAAGAAGAAGGCACCGGACGCCGTGCCCGTGAGGGTCGTGGCGGCGTCGGTGGCCATCTGGATGATCTCGTGGAGATCGAGCTGGCGGCTGATGGCCTGCCCGACCGCCCAGAGCGACTCGACGATGCACCGCTCGCGTTCGAGCTCCCGACGCGTCCGGCGCTCACGTTCGAGCAGCTCACGTGACTGATCGTGGCCGACGCGATCTGCCCCAGCATGGTGAGCAGGCGCTCGTCATCCGGAGAGAACCACGCTGACCGATCCCGCTTGCCGGCGAGGCGGATCACCCCCATGCACGTGCCGTCTCCCCGCAACAGCGGTGCTTCAAGAACGGGCTCCCCTTCGGGTTCTCGGGACACGACGGAGGAGGACCGCCAGAGGTTCGAGCCGCCGGTGAGGTGCCGGACCTCGGCCTCGCGGGAACCGATGAGCTCCCGGGCCAGCTCGGCGAGGACACCGAGCAGCTCGTCGGGCGTCCCGGTCTCGGCGATCGCCCGCGACGCCGTAGCCAGGTCGGCCAGGTCGTCGGAGCCGGTCACCACCGTGAGTCTAAGAAGCCGATGCCCGTAGTCGGCCGCGTCGAAGGCCTCATCGTCGAGCTGTTCGGCGGCATCCTGCTCGTCGGGGCTCATGCGAGCACGTGATCCACCCCAACCTGCCGCGATCTGAACCGGCCCGGCTTCCTCGCCGTTCCGGGGCAGGCCGGCATGGTCCCGGTATGAGCTGGGTAGGCAGGCGGCATCGCGTTGGGGGAGGTGTTGCATGGAGCACGAGTGCTTGCGGCTGTCCCATGAGGAGGAGCGGCTCCTCGATGACATCGCGGCCCACCTGCAGGACGACCCGGACCCACTCACCGTCACGGAGCGGCGCACCGCGGCACGGCGGCTGGTGGCGGGGGCGAGCGCGGTGCTGGCGGGGGCCCCGATGACGGTCGGACTCCTGCCGATCGCCGTGGCCGCGGCCTTCGTCGGCTATCTGGTGATGCTGCTCGGCGCGATCCTGCTGGCCGACACCGTGGTGGAGCTCGAGCGGCGGCGGCGCTTCGGTCTCGGCAACTGGTGGCGCCAGATCGACTGGCGCCGGTCGTCCCGGCCGTGACGGTCCGGGCAGGTGTGAGAGCCGAGCCCTTCGGGGAGCTGCGCCGGCTCCAGGACGACGCGTTGGCGCGCCTGGCCGTGGCGTGCAGCGAGGACCCGCCCACTGATGACGAGTGGCATGAGGTCAGCGCGGCGGTGGAGCGGTACCTGCAGGTGGAAGAGCGAGCAGTGTTGAGCGCGCACGAGCGTTCGGTCCCCTTCGGTCGGGAGCAGGCGCGCTGGGCTCGCGAACGACATCACGAGATCCGCTCGGCGCTCCTGGCCCGGCAGAGCGAGCACGACGAGGGTGCCAGCATGGGTCATGTGGTCGCAGCGCTGCGCCAGCACGTCGACATCATGAACGCCGAGGTGTACCCACGGTTGTGGCGCAAGCTCGACCGGGATCAGCTGTTCGCCCTCGAGCGCCGAGCCCGCGCGGGCGTCGATCCGGAGGGCATCGATCCGGAGGGTGATCACCCAGCCGGGGGCGACGGCCTGGAACTCCGTCTCCGCGTTCCCCGGACCGCGTCCGGGGAACCGGACATCCCCGCGTGCTGAATCGAACCTCAGCCGGGCAGCCGGTCGTGCAGGTGCCGTTCGAGGTGGGCGAGCATCGGGAGGATCTCACCGGCAGCGAGCAGGCGGCGGTGGCTCACGGCGGCCAAGTGCTCATCGACGATCTCGACGATCCGGTGGCTGCCACGTGCTGTCCGCAGGTCGAGCAGGAGGTCGACGACGGGCTCGACGGGGTTGTACGGGGCGAGGGTCTCTCGGGTGGCGGTGATCCGCACGAGCAGCTCGGCGCTGACGTCCAGGTCCTCCAGCTCGCCCATCTCACGCAACTCGCCCATCTCACGCTCCCTCGACCAGGCCGGTGCATCGGGTCTGTCACGGACCGGACACCTGTGCGGAGGCACTTACCCCGTCGGGTTCGAAGTAGTAGCCGGCCCGCACGCCCGGCAGGGTCGCGTCAGACCGTCCCGGCGGTGATGGGATGGGGCGCGTCGAGGACGGGCGTGAGACGCCGGTGGTTCCGGTGGCGCACCTACACTGCTGAGGGGTGAGCCGGGAAGCCTGGTCGGCGTCAGCTCGCCGCGACTGAGGAGGCCCACCACTGTTCGTGCTTCTCGCCGCCCATCTGCTCGGCGTCGCCGTGCTTCCGGCGGTGGCCCGCCGCCTCGGCTCCCGAGTGTTCCTCGCGGGAGCGATCGTCCCCGCAGCTGTGCTGGTCTGGGCTGCGGTGCAGGCACCGTCCATCGCGGACGGCGGATCGCTGGTGCAGGCTGTCGAGTGGGTCCCCGGTCTCGGCCTCGACCTCCGGCTGCGGCTGGACGGCTTCGCGCTGCTCTTCGTCTTCCTGATCTCGGGGATCGGGCTGGCGGTCTTCGTGTACAGCCGGTGGTATATGCGGACCGATCCTGCGAACGGCCGGCTCGCGGCCACACTCCTCGCCTTCGCGGGAGCGATGATCGGGTTGGTCGTCTCGGACAACCTGCTGGCCCTGTTCGTCTTCTGGGAGCTCACCACCGTCACCTCGTTCCTCCTCATCGGCAGCCAGGACACCGATGCAGATGCGCGCTCTGCGGCCCTGCAGGCACTGCTCACGACAGGGGTGGGTGGGTTGGCGATGCTGGCGGGCTTCATCCTGCTCGGCTTGCAGGCCGGGACCTTCACGCTCTCCGAGCTGCTGGCGAAGCCACCGTCTGGGGTGGTGACGAGCGTGGCGCTGGTCCTTGTGCTGGCGGGAGCGCTCACCAAGTCGGCCCAGGTGCCGTTCCACAGCTGGTTGCCGCGGGCCATGGCGGCACCCACACCGGTGAGCGCATACCTGCACTCCGCGACGATGGTGAAGGCGGGGGTCTTCGTGATCGCCCGGTTCGCGCCGGTGTTCGGGGAGGTGGCGGTGTGGCGACCGATCGTCGTCACTGCCGGGCTGGCCAGCATGTTCGTGGGCGGGTACCGAGCGCTCCGCCAGCACGACCTGAAGCTCCTGCTCGCTTTCGGGACAGTGAGCCAGCTGGGGCTGTTGGTGGTGCTGTTCGGCCTCGGGACTCCACAGGCCACGTTCGCGGGTTGCGCGTTGCTGCTGGCCCATGCCGCCTTCAAAGCCGGGCTCTTCCTCACGGTAGGTGTGGTCGACCATCAGGCGAAGACCCGTGACCTGCGCCTGCTCGACGGAATGGCCCGTAAGATGCCCGCCCTGTCGGTGGCCGCGGGGATCTGTGCGGCATCCATGGCCGGCGTCCCGCCCTTGTTGGGGTTCGTGGCCAAAGAGCTCGCCCTGGAAGGTGTGGTGGCGCCCGATGCGCCTCAGCGGGTGCTGATTGGGGCTCTGGTGGTCGTGGGGGCGATGCTCACCGTCGCCTACAGCGCACGCTTCCAGCTAGGGGCGTTCGGCCGCGGCCGACCGGGACCGGACCGTCCTGTCGATCGACCGCCGCGACCATTCGTGGCCCCGGTGGCGATCCTCGCGGCCATCACGGTCGTGTGCGGACTCTTCCCCGCCACGCTCGACTGGCTCGTACAGGCGGCGGCCGGATCGCTGGGTGCCGTGCCCGACTCCTACCTCGCGCTCTGGCACGGCGTGAACCTCCCCCTCCTGCTCTCGGCGGTCTCCCTCGCGGGGGGCGCGGTCCTGATCGCCGTGCGGGCGCGGCTCGAGGCCGCGCAGGACGCGATGCCGACCGTCCCGAGCGCCGATCGGGCCTACGACGGCCTCGTCGATGGGCTGCTTCGCCGTGCCGCGGACGCCACCGGGCTGATGCAGAACGGCTCGCTGCCGGTGTACCTGGCAGTGATCCTGCTCACGGTCGTGACGGTGCCCGCCGCGGCACTGCTCCTGGATCCCCGATGGCCGCAGGCGCTGGCCCTGGCCCACACCCCGCTCCAGGGCTTCGTCGGCGCCGTCGCGGCGGTCGCCGCGATCGTCGCCTGCCGCCAGGGGCGGAGGTTCTCCGCCGTCCTGCTCCTGGGGGTCGTCGGCTACGCGATGGCTGGGCTCTTCGTCATTCACGGTGCCCCCGACCTCGCGCTCACCCAGCTCGTGATCGAGACCCTGCTCGTGGTGGTGTTCATGCTGGTCCTGCGCCGGCTGCCGGACGAGTTCCCGCCCCGCAACCGCCACAGCTCGCTCGTCGCCGCGAGCGTGGCGCTGGTCGTCGCGGCCTTCGTGTTCGTGTTCAGCCTGCTGTCGACCGCTTCACGCAGCACCCCGCCGGTGTCCGACGCCTACCTCGAGCGCGCTCAACCCGAAGCGGGAGGCCGCAACGTGGTCAACGTGGTGCTCGTCGACTTCCGCGGACTCGACACCTTGGGGGAGATCACGGTGCTGGCCGTCGCCGCCGTGGGCGTGGTGATGCTGGTCCGCGGTCGTCGCCACGAGGACGTGGGGCAGCCGTGAAACGCAGCGTGATCCTCGACCGGTGCGTGAGAGCCGAGTTCCACACGCTGGTGCTCATCTCGCTCTTCCTGCTGTTCGCAGGGCACAACCAGCCGGGAGGCGGCTTCGTGGGCGGGCTCGTCGCAGGTGCCGCGCTCGGATTGCGCTTCCTGGCCGGCGGGATCGACGAGGTCCAGCAGGCCGCCCGCTTCCATCCGTTCGCGATCATCGGCGCCGGTCTGCTCCTGGGAGCAGCGACCGCGCTGGTGCCCCTCGCCATAGGCGACCAGCTCCTCCGATCGGCGAAGGCGACCGTCGACCTCCCAGTCGTCGGATCGGTCCATCTGAGCAGCTCGCTCGTCTTCGACGCCGGTGTGTACCTGGTGGTCGTCGGTTTGGTCCTGCTGATGCTCCGGGCACTCGGTGAACCCGACGACGGCGGGTCTGACCGGGAGGTCGTGGGGTGAGCGTCATCATGGCCGCCACCATCGCCGTGCTCTTCGGCGCGGGGACCTATCTGCTGTTGCAGCGGGCACTCACGCGCGTCGTGCTCGGATTGGCGCTGATAGCGCACGCCGCGAACCTGCTGCTGCTGGAGGCGGGCGGGCCGCCCGGCGCACCGGCCCTCATCGGAACGACCGACGAAGCGGAGATGTCAGACCCGCTTCCGCAGGCACTCGCTCTGACCGCGGTCGTCATCAGCTTCGGCATGACCGTGTTCCTGCTGGCCCTCGCGTACCGGAGCTGGAAGCTCACCGGCGACGACGAGGTCGAAGACGACGTCGAGGATCGCCGGATCGCACGGCTGGCGGCAGACGAGCGTCACCGGCACGACCATGCCCACGGCGGCAAGGATCAGGTGGTCATCGATCAGCAGACCGAGTGGGGCGCGTCGAGTCGGGAGACAGGGTGATGGCCGCGACGCTCACGCTGCCCGTCGTCATCCCGCTGGTGGGGGCCGCGATCGCCTTGCTCGCGTGGCGCTCCATAGTTGCACAGCGGGCGGTGGCCGTTCTCGCGGTCGTGGCCGCGCTGGGTGCCGCGTCGTTGCTCCTCGCCCGCGTGGAGCGTGACGGTGCGGGCGCGACCGACGTGGGCGGGTGGCCAGCGCCGATCGGCATCACGCTGGTCGCCGACCTCTTCAGCGCCCTGATGCTGGTGATCGGACTCATCACGATCCTCGCCGTCCTGCTTTTCGCCATCGGCCATCCGGCGACCGACGACGACACACCGGTCTTCCATCCTGTCTACCTGGTGCTCACGGCGGGGGTCGCTCTGGCCTTCGTGACCGGCGACCTGTTCAATCTCTTCGTCGCCTTCGAGATCATGCTGGTCTCCAGCTACGTGCTCATCACGCTCGGCGGCAGGCAGGAACAGATCCGCACAGGCATGACCTACGTGGTCATCAACCTGCTCGCGTCGTCCCTGTTCGTCGCCGCCATCGGGTTCGCCTACGCGGCGACGGGCACCGTCAACCTGGCTGAGTTGGCGAACCGCATGGCACAGGTGCCCGACGGGGTGCGCACGACCCTGTCCCTGCTCACCCTGCTCGTGTTCGGCATCAAAGCGGCGATCTTTCCGCTGTTCTTCTGGTTGCCCGACTCCTATCCGACCGCGCGGACATCCGTCACCGCGATCTTCGCCGGTCTGCTCACGAAGGTCGGTGTGTACGCGATCGTCCGCACACAGATGCTGCTCTTCCCGGGCCAGACGCCGACCTGGGTGCTGCTCGCCATCGCGGCGGCGACGATGATCGTGGGAGTGCTGGGTGCCATCGCACAGAACGACATGAAGCGCATCCTCAGCTTCCACATCATCAGCCAGATCGGCTACATGCTCTTCGGCTTCGCGCTGTTCACCGTCGCGGGCGCGGCGGCAACCGTGCTGTTCATGCTGCACCAGATCCCGGTGAAGACCAGCCTGTTCCTCGTGGGCGGGCTGATCGAGCAGCGCACCGGCACCACGGCTCTCGACCGGGTGGGTGGCATGGTCCACAAGGCCCCGCTGATCGCCGCCCTCTTCGGCCTGGCTGCACTCAGCCTGGCCGGGCTGCCGCCGTTCTCCGGCTTCGTGGGCAAGCTGGCCCTCGTCGAGGCAGGCTTCGACGCCAGCGCGTGGGCGATCGTCGCCGTGAGCCTCGTCGTCAGCGTGCTCACGCTGTTCTCGATGGTGAAGATCTGGAGCGGCGTGTTCTGGGGCGTTCCTGACGACCCTGAGGCCACCGACGGCGGGCCCGTGCCACGGCTGCTGTACGTGTCGAGCGCAGGGCTGGTGGCGGTCACCCTGCTGATCGCGCTGTGCGCGGGGCCCCTGTGGGACCTCAGCGTTCGCGCCGGAGCGCAGCTCCTCGACCCCGACGGCTACGTGGCGGTGGTGATGGAGCGATGAGGCCCTCGGCCGGCGGTGGGCTCAGGCGGACACCGACGTGGATGGGGGCCGCTGGCGTCGTGGCGTGGCTCGTCCTCGTCTGGCTCGCACTCTGGGGCGAGGTCAGTCTCGCGAACCTCCTGTCGGGGGTCCTGGTGGCAGCGGGACTGCTGATCGCCCTTCCGCTCGGGAGCAGACTGGCGCCGGTCCACATCCGTCCGCTGGCGACGGCCAAGCTGGCTGCGGCGTTCGCCTGGGCACTGGTGGTCTCCACGCTGGAGGTCGCGCTCCTCGTGCTCCGGCCCGGCCCCGCGCACCAAGGCGTCGTGGCCGTTCCACTGCGCACCAGGTCCTCGGTGGTGCTGTTCATCGTGGCGAACATCACGAGCCTCACGCCCGGAACTCTCACCGTCGATGTCGACGAGCCGTCTGCCACGCTGTTCGTCCACGCGTTGACCGCTCGGGAGACGATCGACGTGCGGGCGCGTGTGCAGCGATTCGAGCACCTGGTCAGGCGAGCCGTGGGGGAGGAGCGATGACGTTGGCGGCGAACCTCTCGTTCGGTCTGCTCACGCTGGCGGCCTCGCTGGCCATGGTACGGCTGGTGCGCGGCCCCAGCCTCGCGGACCGCATCGTCGCGACGGACCTGCTGATCACCATCCTGGCGCTCGGCTTGGCCGTCGAAGCAGCTCGCACCAATTCGGGCGCGTTCCTCTCGGTGATGCTGGTCGTGGCGGTGCTCGGCTTCCTGGGTACGACCACCGTGGCGCGATTCATCGAACGGCGAGGAGCCTGAGATGATCGAGATCGTTGCCGGGGTAGCGATGGTCCTCGGTTCGGTGCTCGCCCTGATCGCCGCGATCGGCGTCGTACGGTTGGGTGACCTGTTCTCCCGGATGCATGCGGCCACGAAGCCGGCGACCCTCGGCCTGGTGCTCGTTGCTGGTGGCGCGGCGCTGGTGGTGTCGGATCTCTCCGACGCCGCTCGGCTCCTGCTCGTCGTCGCGCTGCAGTTCCTCACCGCGCCGGTCGGCGTCCACATGGTCGGCCGGGCTGCGTACCACACACCCAGCACACGCTCGCGGCAGATGGTCGTCGACGAGCTGGCGGAGTTCGAGCGACGGGAACATCGTCTGCCGCGCTCGGGTGGTGACTGATCGTCATTCGCTGGTCGGTCCCGTGAACCGCGGAGCCCGCTTCTCACGATGGGCCGCGAGGCCTTCAGCTGCGTCTGGACCGGCGAAGCCGTAGAACTCGTACGCGAGCGATGCGTCGAAGACTGGGCCGAGCATCCGGTACCAGTGATTCAGCGTGTGCTTCGTCCAACGGATCGCGCTCTGCGCACCCAGAGCCATCGAGGTCGCGATCTCGATCGCCCGATCGTGGAGCTTCTCGTCGTCGACGCACAGTGACACCAACCCGATGCGCTCGGCCTCTTCACCGGTCAGCGGTTCGCACGTCAGGAGGTGGTACTTCGCCTTCGCCATGCCGCACAGCAGTGGCCAGCAGATCGCGGCGTGATCACCGGCGGCAACGCCCAGCCGGGTGTGCCCGTCGATGATCTTGGCAGTGCGGGCGGCCACGCTGATGTCGGCGAGCAACGCCACGACCAGGCCCGCGCCGACTGCGGGCCCCTGGATCGCCGAGACGATCGGTTTCGAGCAGTTGATCACGTTGAACACGATGTCCCGGGCCTCGCGCAGGACCCGAGTCCGCGCGGCGTAGTCCTCGAGCAACGACTCGACGAGGTCGAAGCTCCCCCCGGCGGAGAAGGCCCGCCCGGCACCCTCGACGAGCACGACCCTGGTGTCGGGGTCGCGATCGACGGTGATCCAGACGTCGGCGAGCTCCCGATGCATGGCGGGGCCGACCGCGTTGAGGTTCGGGGCATCGAGGACGATGCGCAGGACCCCGTCGACGGGGCGCTCGAAGCGCAGTGTCCGAAACGTGTCGTAGCCAGCTCCGGCAGTGCTCGGTGTGGTCATCGTCAGCCTCGGGTCGCGGGATCGTCACGGACACTAGGTGATGGTGGGGTGTTCTGTGGCCCCCGCATCGGGGTGGATCTCGCCTCGAGGCGAGAGGGTCGGGTGCCGTCGGGCTCCGGCCTTCGACGCGCCCCGGTGTCTCCCCGCACTCATCCCGGCGCTCGGGCGACCAGGAACACCACGAGGGGGCGGTACGGGGACATGACCTCCCTCGCGGCGGCGGTGGCCTCAGCCACCAGACGATGCCTGGAGGAGCGTGGCAGCCCGGCGACGAAGGGGGCGAGATGTGCCTGGCCGAGTCGGTAGGCGACCAATCGCTCGGGCTCTTCCAGACCGATGTCGACCTCGGTGTCCTCGACCCCGAGCACGTCGAGGCCGGCATCCCGAGCGGCCTGCTCCATGTGACCGGCAGAGCCGAGCAAGGGGGCTGCCGACTCCTTGAGGGCCACGTACCAGCGGGGAGGTTCCCATCCCGCCGCCACCGCGACGGCGTCGATGGCATCCCGTGCCTCGTGGTGTGATCGGGAGGAGAACACGTCGGCCAGCACGGCACCGCCCGGCCGTACGGCTCGCCGCAGCTCGACGAGGCCGGCCTGCGGGTCGTCGAGGTGGTTGAGCACGAAGGCCGCGAACACCGCGTCGAGGGCCCGTGACCGGATGGGCAGCGCTCGCACGTCGGCAACCGTGGCAGGCGGCCGCCGGCTCGGCGCGATGCGGAGCATGTCTTCGCTGAAGTCGGTCGCGATCACCCTCGCTCCTGAGGAGAGGAGCACGTCGGTGCACGCGCCGGTGCCGGTGCCCACATCGGCGACCAGGCGGTCGACGAGCGGGTCGGGGCATCGGGTCACGAGGGCCTCGGCGAGTGGGCGATAGACCAGCGAGGCGCCTTCCGACCATGCCCGGGCCGCGACGCTCCCGTAGTGATCGGGGCGGAGGCCCAAACCGGTCACCGTAGCCACCGGGTACCCCGGCGGGCGGCCGCCTCCCACCAGCGCAGCTCGGCTTCCTCCCCGACGGCCTTCTCCCACGCGAATGTCGCCATGATGGCCAGGAGGCTCAGGTCGAGCTGTGCGTCGAACCATCCCGCCGTCACGATGCCCTGCCGCTCGAGTGCGTCCCGGAAGACGCTGATCGCTTCGTCCTTGGTCTGAGGAAGACGCGCTCGGTTGAGCGCCAGGTACCAGGCAAGGTCGTAGCAGGCCGGGCCCGAGCCCGGATAGGCCCAATCGAGCAGGATCGTCCGACCGTCGGGATGGGAACCGAGGTTGCCCATCTTCCAGTCCCCGTGCAGGAAGGTCGAGGGCGTCTGCCGCAAGGCCGCGGCGAGCGGCCCGGGATCGTCGTGGATCGCTCGCACCAGCTCGTGGAGCTGCGGCGCCCGCCGACGGAGCTGCTCCCAGCCCTGTGCAGCGACCCGGAGCGGGACCGGGACCTGCGGCCGTGTCAGCTCAGGGGCGATGTTGTCCGGTGCGAAGAAGCGGAAGCGGTGCTCCAGCGGCGTCAGCCCGATGTGGTCCTGCCAGCCCCAGAAGGTCGCCGAGAACTCGGCGAGGTGATGCAGGAACCCGAGGTGCTGGGTGAGCGCCACTGGACCGTCGCCCTCCGGCACGAGCCATCGACCGACGTCGTGCATGAGGATCGTGAGCTCGCACGCCTCGCCTTCGCCGTCGATCGCCATGCCCACCACGGTGTGGTCGATGCTCGCAGGGGCCGCGGCCATGATCCCGTGTCGCCAGATGAGCAGTGGACGGTGGTCGCGATCACCGGTGACCCGCATGATCCAGTCGCGCTCGTGGGAGAGCGACTTCACGAAGTAGGGCCGGCCATCGATCACCACCCGCTCGAAGCGCGACCCGGACTTGCCGTCGCTCGGATCGAGAGGAGTGCGTCGTGTCGCGCCGGTGAGGAGCTCCTCGGCGGACGACGCCACCCACGGCGTGCTCTGCGTACCCATGCGCCGCATGCCCCCTTCATTCGCCGCCGGGATGCCGCCGTGATCGTCGTCCTCGCCGGCTGCAAGCGGTTTGCAGCCGGCGAGGACGACGGATGACCGTGCGGGGCGGCCGTTTCGAGCGCTCTGAGAGACGGCCCCCTACCGGCCTGGTCAGCGGCGGCGAGCTGCGGTCTTCTTGGCGGGTGCCTTCTTGGCAGGTGCCTTCTTGGCAGGTGCCTTCTTGGCCGCCGCCCGCTTCGCTGGTGCCTTCTTGGCGGCCTTCTTCACCACCTTGCCGGTGTTGACGGCGTCCTTGAAGGCCTTCAGAGGCGTGATCCGCGCTTTGCGGGAGGCCTTGATGCGGATCGTCTCGCCGGTCGCGGGGTTGCGACCCATGCGGGCGGGGCGGTCGACCCGAGCGAACTTCGCGAAGCCCGGGATGGAGACCGGCTCGCCGGTCGCGACCGTCTCGGTGACCACATCGACGAAGGAAGCGAGGAACGCCTCTGCGGTCTTGCGGTCGGTGTCGTTGCGCTCGGCGAGTGCGAGCACGAGTTCCCTGCGATTCATTGGACCTCCGTCGTGCTGTGTTGCAGGCGGGCGCCAGCCTTGCACCCCGGCGGGCGGGGATGTGGGATCTTCCCGCCGTCCGCCCATTCTTTCCTGTCCGTCGCACACCGTCGAACACGAGGGTGCCGATCGCGGGGTTGTCGCCGTCCCGGTGCACTCCTTGCGACCCGGCTCCGGTTCCTGGTCGACTTGTCGCTGCACGCTGAGGACGCGCCATCGCCCGAGGAGACCCGATGCTCTCAGCCGCCGACGACTATCCGATCCACCAGATCGCCGAGCCGGTCCGCTACGCGGGCACCAGCGACCGCAACTTCTACGACCGCTACTACTTCAACCTCCACGCCTCGAGCGGAGAGCTGTTCATGGTGATGGGGATGGGGCAGTATCCCAACCTCGCGGTGCAGGACGCGTTCTGCCTGCTGCGACGGGGCACCGAGCACCGGGTCGTGCGGGCGTCGAGGGAGCTCGGCGATCGCATGGACACCACGGTCGGGCCCTTCCGGATCGAGGTGCTCGAACCGCTGCACCGGCTGCGCTTCGTGCTCGAACCGAACGAGTGGGGTCTCGCCGCCGATCTCATCTGGGAGGGCGCCATTCCGGCCTTCGAGGAGCCGCGCCATCACATCAGGCTCCACGGCCGCGTCCTGTTCGACACCATGCGCCTGGCACAGACGGGACGCTGGAGCGGCATCCTCCACGTCGACGGGGAGGACATCCCGGTGACCCCTGACCGGTGGAAGGGCACCAGGGATCGCTCATGGGGAGTGCGCCCGGTCGGTGAGCCCGAGCCAGCGGGCATCCGTGCTGACCAGCCGCTGTTCTTCAACCTCTGGAACTACGCGCCCATGCAGTTCGACGACCACTCGATCCTCTACATCGTGCAGGAGTGGGCCGACGGCCAGCGCGTCATGGACGAGGCGGTTCGGGTGTGGGCCGATCCTGCTCGGGAGCCGGAGTGGTTGGGTCGCCCGGAGCACGAGCTGTCGATCAGGCCCGGCACCCGGGAGGTCGACTCCGCGGTCATCTCCTTCCCTCAGGCACCAGGGGGAGCGTTCGATGTCCGCGTCACCCACTTGCTCGAGGCACACATCGGCATCGGGACCGGGTACGGCTTCGACGCCGACTGGCGCCACGGCATGTGGCAGGGGCCCCTCGTCGTGCAGGGGGTCTCGCTCGACGTGGAGGCTGATCGCGATCGCTTCTTCGGGATCGTGGACTGCGTGGCCCGCTTCGAGTCGTCGACCGGCGAGGTTGGGTACGGCCTGCACGAGTACTTGTTCCTCGGTCCTCACGAGAAGTACGGCTTCACGAGCTTCATGGACGTGCCCTGAGACTGCTCCGCCCTCTCCGGCCGCTGAGGCGCGCCCCGGTGCTTGATGCCTCATGATGGTTGCGTCATGAAGGTTGGCGGGGTTATAAAACGTCGTTCAACCAGCGGCTCCGGCGACGTCCAGGGCCGGCTGGCAGCGCACCGTGGGGCCCGTGGACAGTGCGCGGTAGTCATCGGGGAAACGAGGTGGCACGCGCCTCGACGGAGGAGACGGGATCACGACATGGCGAAGGTGCCGTCCGCGACCACGGCCGGAGGGTCCGACGAACCGGCGATGGTCCTCGAGCAGATGGCAGTCGAGGTGCTGACCACCGGCGCTCCCCGGTCGCTCGCACCACAGCTCGACGAGCTGCTGGGTCTGGAACTCGAGGAGCGACCCTTCGCCGGCCTGCTCGTCGCTGCCGCCTACCACGACGTCTACCGGGGTCACCCCCGGGTCGTCGAGCTCGTGGAGGCAGCCTGGGAGCAGTTGCTCCGCCAGCAAGACGAGCAGGGCCTCGGAGTGGCTGCCAACGTGCGAGCCAACATCGCCTTCGCTCGCGGTGACCTGGACGAGGCACTGGCCTGGTGGAGGCGGTGCCTGGATCTGCTCGATGGCGGCGTGCCGCTGGGCGCGACCGCGCTCGCACACCTCTCCGTGGAGGCGTACCGCAGGGGTGACCTCCATGGCGCCATCGCCCGGGCTGAGGAAGCCAGGTCGAAGCTGATGGCTGCGGGCGACCGGCCGGCGCAGCTCGTCCCGCTCGTCTATCTCGTGCTGTACGACCTCAACCTCGGCGATTTCGCCCGAGCCGAGATAGAGCTCGATCGAGCCGACGGCATCTGGAAGGAGATCGCGAGCGTAGGAGTACGCAACGACGGTCCGCTGCTGAGTGCGCTGCGAGGAGTCCTCGAGGCGCTCCGAGGTCACCGGGGGGAGTCGGACGCCGCGTTCGCGCAGGCGCTGGCAAGGGCTGACGAGCTGTCGGCCCCCTGGTACGCGGTGATGGCCCGGTGCATGCGTGGCGAGTTCACCGCTGCATGGGAGCCCGAGCGCTCGCTCGCTGACGGTCACCGGGCCCGTGAGGAGGCCCTGGCGATCGGTGACCGCTGGTGGACCAGCCTCAGCGTGCTGGCCGAGGCATCCGCCTTGCGTGAGCTCGCACGCTTCGAAGAGGCGATCGAGCGGTACGGCCACGCGGCCGAGGACCTCTCGAACCCCCTCGAACGGGCGCGAGCCCTGGTCGGGATGGGGGAGACCCATCTGCGATCGGGCGACCGTCCTGCGGCACGGGCGGCGTTCGAGGAGGCGTTGGGCCTCGTCGAACCCGCGGACGCCCGCTACTGGGTCGCGAGGGTGTGCGCGGGTCTGGCCGCAGCGGAGCGAGACCGGGGACAACGGTGGATCGCCCGGGCCCGGGCATGCAGCGACGCTGACCCCGCCTACGACTTCCTCCGCCCGAGCGACACGCTGCGCATCGAGCTCACCGGCCGGCCCTCGGTGCACCTCGGCGGTCAGCGGGTGGTCTTCCTGACCAGGCACGCCGAGGTCTCGGTCCAAGCGCTCGCCCTTGCGGGGGAGCGGGGGGTGGAGGCGAGGGTGCTGGCCGAGGCGCTCTGGCCCGCAGCCGCACCCACGCGGCGCAACCACCGACTTCGTACGCTGCTCTGGCAGGTCCGCAACGGACTGGGCTCGCAGGCCTGGCGAGTGGCGCGGCGAGGCGAACGCCTCGTACTCGACCTGTCAGGGGTGGAGATCGTGGGTGACGCCACGACGCTCGATGACCGCGCGACGGGGACCGGCCTCCTCCTGCGCGACGTGCTCGCCGAGCTGGACCTCACGGGCAGGTAGCGGCCTCTGCATGCCTGCGCAAGACTCCTCGACATGGGTCGATGGAGCCGGGACGAGATCGAGCAGGCGTTCGAGGAGTACCAGCGGGCAGCACTCGTCGCCGGCACCACAGGTGACTGGAACGGTTGGGCGGACCTGTTCACCGAGGACGCCACCTACGTCGAGCACCACTACGGCACGATGGGTGGGAGGGAGGCGATCCGGCGATGGATCACCGAGACCATGTCGTCGTTCCCCGGCCGGGAGATGCCTCACTTCCCGGTCGAGTGGTACGTGATCGACGAGGAGCGGGGTTGGGTGGTGTGCCAGGTGTGGAACCGCATGGCCGACCCGGGTGACGGATCCCTGCACCAGGCGTACAACTTCACGCTGCTGAAGTACGCGGGGCACGGCAAGTGGTCCTACGAGGAAGACGTCTACAACCCGGCGCACTTCGCGACCATGGTCCAGGGCTGGATGGAGGCCAGGGAGCGGCTCGATCGGCAGACGACCGATGGGTGACCGCCGCCGAGACCGCCGCTGGCCGGCGGTCGTGGTGTCCGCGCTGGCCCTCGCCGGTTGCACGAGCGGGTCAGGTGGCGCGGGATCGGTGGGCGCCGATGTCGCCGACTCGAGCCCGCTGCGGATCGAGGCCCTCTCGACCCGACCTGAGTACGTGACCGGCGGTGACGTCCTGGTCGCCGTCCGGGCAGGCGATGAGGATCTCGGCGGCGTCGCCGTCGAGGTGGACGGCCGTGACGTGACCGCCGCCTTCGCCTTCGACGGTGACCAGCTCGTCGGGCTGGTCGCCGGCCTACCCGAAGGCGACAGCACGATCCGTGCCACTCGCGGGCGTGATCGCGCCGAACTGGTGGTGACCAGCCATTCCACCACTGGGCCGTTGTTCTCGGGGCCGTTGCTCGAACCCTTCGTATGCACGACCGTGCAGAACGGGCTCGGGCCACCCACCGACGCCGCCTGCTCGGCGCCGGCTCAGGTGACCCAGGAGGAGGTCGGTGGGGTGGCCACCACTGTCGAGCGGGGCGTCCTCGGGCGCTCCGCTTACACGATCGCGGTTCCCCGTGAGGGCTGGAACCGCAGGCTGGTCTACCGCTTCGGCGGGGGTTGCGGGAGCACCTACAGCCAGGGTCGCTCGCTGGTCGAGGCGACAGATCCGAGCCTGCTGTCCAGGGGCTATGCGGTGGTGACGTCGAGCCTCAACACCTTCCAGAACCTCTGCAACTCGGTGGTGTCCGCGGAGGTGGCGCTGATGGTGAAAGAGCACTTCATCGAGCGTTACGGCTTGCCGCGGTTCACGATCGGCGAGGGAGGATCCGGTGGCGCGATCCAGCAACTCCAGATCGCGCAGAACTATCCCGGAATCCTCGATGCGCTCGCGCCCACCGTCCCGTTCCCGGATGCCGCGAGCATCGCGCCGGGGGTCACGGACTGCGGGTTGCTCGACCGCTACTACCGCACGGCCGAAGGTGCTCGCCTCAGCGAGACGCAGCGCGCCGCGATCAACGGTCACCGAACGACCGGAACCTGCGAGCTGTGGGTGAACACGTTCCTCCAGCTCCTCGACCCCACCCGTGGCTGCTCGGCCGAGCTGGATCCGAGCAAGATCTACGACCGCGACCGCAACCCCGGCGGGGTCCGCTGCACCTTCCAGGACAGCAACGTCAACATCTACGGCCGCGATCCCGTCACCGGCTTCGCCCGCCGCCCGCTCGACAACACCGGCGTCCAGTACGGCCTCGAGGCCCTGCGTGACGGAGCGATAACCGTCGATGAGTTCATCGACCTCAACGAGTACATCGGAGGCTACGACATCGATGGTCGGATCGTGCCTCAGCGCATGGCCGCGACCGAGGAAGACATGCGAGTCGCCTACGCGACCGGTCAGGTGTTGCACGGCCAGGGCCTGTGGGGCGTGCCGATCATCCTCACCGACGTCTACACCGACGACCAGGGCGACATCCACGACCGGCAGCGGCTCTTCGCCATCCGGGAGCGGCTCCGTGGTCCCGACGGTGCCTTGGACCCCAACCTGGTGCTCTGGACCGTGCCCGGCATGGGCGCGTTGGCCCAGACGCTGATCGGAGCCGTCAGTCAGGGTGCCGACGCGGTCGGTGTGTTGGATGAGTGGCTGACGAAGGCGGCGGGCGACACCTCCGGACGATCGTGGTCCGAGAAGCTGGCCGCCAACCGGCCGACCGGCGCGGTGGACAGCTGCGTGCTGCCAGATGGCGAGCGACTCAGCGGTCCTGGCGTCAACGACGAGGACAACGCGTGCACCCGTGCCTATCCGGTCAAGGGTGATCCACGGCGTGCTGCGGGTGCACCGCTGGTCAACGACATCGGGAAGTGCCGCCTCGTACCCATCGATCCCGGCTCCTACGGCGTCACGCTCAGCGAAGGCCAGCGCCGGAGGCTGGAGGTCATCTTCCCCGATGGGGTGTGCGACTGGAGTCACCCCGGCGTCGGTCAAGTGCCGATCGACGGCACGTGGTTGCGGTTCGGTTGACGTGAAGGTCCTGTGCGTCGCCGCGGCGCGCCCGAACTTCATGAAGGTCAAGCCGGTGCTCGACGCGCTCGAAGCTCGCGGCATCGGTGTGCACCTGGTCCACACGGGGCAGCACTATGACCCCTTGCTGAGCGACGTCTTCTTCGAGGAGCTGGGTCTGCGGGCGCCGGATCTGCACCTCGGCGTCGGCTCGGGTACCCATGCGCAGCAGACCGCGGGGGTGATGGTGGCCCTGGAGCCGGTGGTGGCGGAGCTGGCGCCGGAGATGATGGTCGTGGTCGGCGACGTGAACTCCACCATGGCCGCGGCGCTCGTCTCGGCCAAGGCGAGGGTGCGTCTGGCACACGTCGAAGCCGGCTTGCGCAGCGGCGATCGATCGATGCCCGAGGAGATCAACCGGATCGTCACCGACCGGTTGAGCGACGTGCTGTTCGCGCCCTCTCCCGATGCGGTCGACAACCTCCGCGCCGAGGGTCACCCGCCAGCGCAGATCCATCTGGTCGGCAACGTGATGATCGATACCCTGCTCGGGAATCTCGATCGCGCGCTCGACCGGCCGGTGCTCGACCGGCTTCGCCTGGACCGCGGGGGCTACGCGCTGGTCACGCTGCACCGCCCGGCGAACGTCGACGACCCGGACGTGCTGCGCGGGCTCCTCGCCGCGTTGGCGAGCGTGTCGAGGCAGCTGCCTGTCGTGTTCCCGGTCCATCCCCGGGCCCGTTCGGTGGTCGACGCGCTCGGGGTGGGCCCCGGCATCCGGGTCCTCGACCCGCTCGGCTACCTGGATTTCGTGGCCCTCGAGGCGGGTGCCGCAGTGGTCCTCACGGACTCGGGCGGGGTGCAGGAGGAGACGACGGTGCTCGGTGTGCCATGCCTCACCCTGCGAGACAGCACCGAGCGGCCGATCACGGTCGAGGAGGGCACCAACCGGGTCATCGGGCGTGGACCACAGGTGATCGTGGCCGAGGTGGACCGGGTGCTGCGCCACGGGGTGCCGGCACGATGCCCGGCGTTGTGGGACGGGCATGCCGCCGAGCGCATCGCGGAGGTCGTGCTCACCGAGCTCACCGGCGAGCGCTGAGGAGCCCTGGCGGGACTGGGGATGTCAGGGCTTGTCGGCGCGCAGGTAGAGATCGCCGCGATCGAGCGCCACTTCGAGGGACCAGCGGCTCGTCCGCCACGTGTCGAGCAGCGCCCGCAGTTGGGCCGGCGAGACGTTCTCGTACCACTCGCCCTCCCGCAGCGCCCAGCCGTCGATCGCGCTGTGAGGCGGGCGGGGGTCCGTCGCGCAGGTGACGATCAGCCTCCCGCCGGCGGCGAGCGCTTCCCACGCGTTCGACAGGATGTCGCGCCAGCGAGCTGCGTGCTCGAGCACCTCGGTGGTCACGACCACGTCGAAGCGTCCTGGAGCCCGCCAGTCCGCGGCGTCTGCCACCTCGTCGACCCCCGCGCCCGGGGCGAGGTCCACGCCGTGGTAGCTGTGGGCACCGGCGAAGAGGGGACGCACACTTCCATTGACGTCGAGGCTGCCGAGCTCGAGGACCCGTGCGCCCGCCGTCCCCGCCGCGTGGCGGGCGACGAAGTCGTAGGCCTGGACGTGCACGTTCAGCGTGCTCCGGCGGCTGGCCACACCAGGTCGATGAGGTGTGGCGCGAGCCAGTCGGCGATGGCACGCCCCCCGTCGGGAGTGAGGCCCACACCGTCCGCGCGCATCCGGGCGTCGAACTCGCCGCCGGGCCACGACCGTGCCTGCTCCGCGTAGTCGAGCACGGTCACGAAGTCGCGTTTGGCCGCCACCTCGCGTAGGAGGTCGTTGAGACGGTCGATCCGCTCCGGCTCCGAGGCCGGTCGCGCGCCCGGCGTGCCATCTGCCGCCCGGCCCGGATCGACGTGCGGGGTGAGGAGCCAGACGACACGGGCTCCGTTCACGTGCAGGCGATCCGACGCGGCGAGCAGCTCACCGAGCAGGTAGAGGTCGTAGGTGTCGTCGTTGATCGTCCGCCACACGCCGGGGTCGAGGCTGCGGTCGACCACGTCCCACAGTCCTGTGTGCGCGACGACGACGTCCGCAGGGGTGCCGGCGAGCACCAGGGGGAAGCGGTCTTCCCAGTTGGTGCAGTCGGCCGGTAGCGCCTCCTCGGCGTTGGTCACCGGATCGCGCCGGGTTCCTTGCCGGCCGATGCCGCAGGTCGGGGCACCCGAGTAGCGCACCGTGATGCCACCGTTGGCCTCCGCCCAGCCGCTCAGACCCCCCGCGATCTGCTCGGCGGTTCCGTCGCCGACCACGACCACCGAGACGGCGGCGGCCGGTGTGGGGGTCTGCGTGGTCTCGGGAGATGGTTGGGCCTCGCTCTCCTGGCGTGCTTCCCACCAGCCTCGCCAGGCGTCGATGATCGCGCCGGCGATGAACGAGTCAGCGGCCTCCCGGGAGGTGTCCATCGTGAGGTGGATCCCGTCCGGCCGGAGCCGGGCGTCCTCCTCCTCGCTCAGCGAGCCAAACCAGTCGGCCAGGTCGACCACCCTGACCTTGCCGGGCCGCCGGTCCGGCAACCGGTCGATGATCGCGTTCAACGCCTTCATACGCGCGGTCGCGTCCCATCCGGGCTTGTCATCGATGGTCGCCGCCCGCCCGGGCAGCGGGCTGGTGAGCCAGACCACCAACGCTCCCTGCCCTGAGAGGACGTCAACGGCATGCGCCATCTCGGAGAGCGCGAACTCGTCGAAGCGGGGATCACCCGGGGATCGCCAGCCGTCGGCACCGGGCACCTTGCGATCGGCGATGTCCCAGGGTCCGATCTGCACGACAGCGACGTCGGGCTTGCCCTGAGCGATCTTCTCGCCCCAGAGATGCTCCCAGTCGAGGCAGTTCGGCCTCGAGCGGTCGACGACGCCTTCGATGCGCCGCTCGTCGGTGCGGATCACACTGCAGCCGAGCCCCGCGTAGCCTTCGACGTTGCTGCCGGCCCCGGTCGCCTGGAGATAGGCGCCGACTCCCCACCCGGTCGTGATGGCGGTCGAGTCACCGAAGAAGGCCACGCTGGGCAGTGGTGGCGTCGTTGCTGCCGGGTGCCGCCCGTCGCGCGCCGCGGCGGTGTCGTAGTCGAACGGGACGGTCCCGAAGTCGAGGGTCGACTTGGGGGCCGTGAGGCTCACGGTGAGGACCACGACCACGATCATGGGCACCAAGTAGGGCACCAGCCGGACCGGCCGTACATCGAGCAGCCCCCGTCCTTCGCGGATCGGGGTCTCGAGATAGCGGAACGACAGCTCGGCCATCACCAGCGTGATGGCCACGCTCAACGCGAACCGGGGCCAGAGCCCGAGGGTCGTCTCCTGCCGGACCCAGAGGAAGACCGGCCAGTGGTAGAGGTACACGCCGTAGGAGATGCGACCGAGGTGCCGGATCGGCGCGATCGCGAGCAGCTTCGGGACGGGTCCCGCCGGGAGGATCGCAGCCAGGACCACCAACGCCGAGATCCCCGCGTAGAGGGTGAAGCCGCCCTCGTACAGCCAGCTGCTGGTCTGAGGTGTACGGACCCACAGCACGGCCATGGCGATGAGTGCCAGGATCCCGAAGCCGGCCGCCGCCGAGCGCACCGCGCCTGGCCGAGCCAGGCGGGCGGTGACCGGGGCGTGGAACAGCACCGCGGCGAGAAGGCCACCGACCAGCAGCTCGCTGGCCCGGGTGTCGGTCCCGAAGTAGATCCGGTCGACACTGAAGCCGCCGAAGCGGACCAGGCAGAACGACACCACGGCGAGTGCGCCGATGACCCCCGCCGTGAGCCCTCGGTAGTAGTGCCGGATCCTCATCAGCCAGTAACGGCGTCTGGGGTCCTCGGAGGTCTTGGCCATCGCTCCGAGCGTGTACAGCCCACCCAACAGCACGGGCAGGACCAGGTAGAACTGCTCCTCGATCGCGATGCTCCAGAAGTGCAGCACCGGGGAGGGCGCGGCGAACAGGTCGGCATAGGAGCTGTCCGCGAGGATGAATCGCCAGTTCGCGACGTACGCCAACGCCGACAACTCGTCGCCTGCGAGGTTGCGCCGCTGCGTAGCGTCTGCGGCGAAGACACCGAAGAGGATGACGAACGCGAGGCAGGCCAGCGCAGCTGGCATCAACCGGCGGAAGCGGCGGGCCCAGAAGGCCCGGAGGTCGAGCACGCCGCGGCCGCCGCGCTCCGCCAGCAGCAGCGAGGTGATCAGGAACCCCGAGAGGGTGAAGAACGTCGACACCCCGAGGAAGCCGCCGACCATCCAGCTGAAGCCTCCGTGGAAGGCCAGCACCGCGGCGACGGCCAACCCTCGGAGCCCGTCGAGCGCGGGGAAGTAGGGGAGCTGTGCTCGCCTCGGTGCCGCGCCGGTGGCGGGTTCACGCCCCGGTCGTGGTCGCTCTGGCGGGGCCTCGACCTCAGCGAGCGCCACGGCTATCCCGACTCATCGTGTGCAGATCCTCCGCAGCGGTGCAGTGCGAACTCGTGGTGTGGGGCAGCCCGTACGGGCAGCCCAGTCTGACACCTGGGACGAGCACCCCGCCTTCACCGGGGGCTCTGCGCCTCACCCGGTCAACGCCGGCGGAAGCCGGCCCGCAACCAGTGATCCGCCGACCAGGTCAGCTCGCCCGAGGCGGAGCCATCGCGGATCTCCAGGCCTTCCCCCTCCCGGACCCCGAAGGCTCCGTCGGCAGAGCTGACCCGAACGCGCAGGAGATCGGGGTGGGCGAGCGGCTGGCTGAGCGCCGCGAGATGGTAGGTCGTCCCGCCGGGCAGCTGGCCCTCGAGCTGGAACCGGAGGGTCGTCCGGCTCTGCGGGGGCACCGAGACCAATGCCGACCAGACCGTTCCCCCCAGCTCCCTCTGCGGTTCGAGGGCCAGCGGCCGGCCATCGATGGTGGCCCCGACCACCAGGGACGGGGTGTAGAGGGACAGGTAGGTGGTGTTGGTTCCGGGTGGTTCACCTCGATGGTTGCCGATGACGTATGGGGGCAGGCCCGAGCCCGGTGAGTCGTTGACCAGCTCCACCGTCAGCGTCGCCGAGAGCTGGCCCGTGCCGGGATCGAATCTCACGTCGTAGTCGATGATCCGGTGCAGGTACGCGTCGATCTTGTTGGCGTTGGCGTTCGCGACCCGTACCGACAGGTAGTCGCTCTGGTCGGGGGGGCTGAAACGCCCGGCGGCACCCAGGTGCTCGAGGAACGCCTGCTCGGCATCGTCGAAGGTCCACACCAGCAGCCGCTTCTGCTCGACCATCGGGCCGAGCACGTCGCCGAGTCGGCGGGGTCCGGGGAGATCGGCTTCGAGGAGGGCGTCGAAGGTCGCTCGGGCCGCGGCGGCCAAGCGATCGCGGCGCGCGTCGAGATCGCCTTCGAAGCGCTGGTACTGGCCTTCGAGCAGGTAGCGGGCGGCGTTGGTCGGATCGAGGGGGGTGTCGAGTCCCTCCACCGGAACCGGACCGGTGAGCTCGAGGAGCGCGGCGATCGCGAACGGGTCGGCCACGATCACCCCATCGATGGGCTCCCCTCCGGGTGTCTGGGGGAACACGGCGCGGGCGAGAGCGGCGTCGGTCGGCAGGTCGGGCGACACGGTGAGGTTCTGCACGAACCGTTGTGGCTGGTACCTGCCGTACCGGACGAGGGTCTCCTCGAAGCCCTCCAGATGGAACTCGTCGCCGGGCCCGGCGCTCAGCTCCGCCGACGCACCCGAGCGCTCGAGGGTCAACTCCCCATCGAGCGCGGTGAGCACGCCGTAGGAGCCCACGAAGCCCCCGAGGAACCGGGTCTCGGCCGGGCTGGTGAACAGGAGGAGATACCGCCGGCGCCCCTCCCCGCCGAGCAGGCGCGGCGCGACCCGCAGGCCCTCCGACGCCAGCTCGGCTTGCGGCAACGACCGGTCGAGGTCCGAGGCGAACTCGTCGAGCTCGGAGCCGATCGGCGGGACCAGCCACGGGGATCGCACCGACGCCACCCGCTCTCGGGCCGACCGCAGCGCCTCGGTCGAGTCCTCGACGGGCTGCTGCATGGCCCGCACGAGCTCCAGGTCGATGGTGCCCCGTTTGGCGCGTAGCTGGTGGTATGGGGCGCTGGTGGCCATCCGCGAGGCCGAGCGCGCCAGCTCGCCACCTGCTTCGGACATCCCGACCAGGGCGTCGACCTGCTGGGAGACGAGCGGGAGCGCTCGGGCGGGCTGGCTCCATGGCGAGGAGAGGGCGTCGTGCGCGGACGTGAACGCGGAGGCGGCGCGCTCGAAGCGGGCGGCGGCCTGCTCGTGATCACCGGCACGGATCATCTCCAGGCCTGTCCGTGCCGAGGACACCCCGCGCTGGAGCTCGTTGCGGGCGCTGATCGTGGCGATCGCCAGGCCGACGAGGAGCACGAACACCACCAGCGCGCTCCCGGCGAGGGCTCGGAGGATCCGCTGTTGCGCCGACAGCTGGCTGCGGTCGTAGCCCGACCACAGCGCTGGCGCGACGGCCGACGCCGTCACCAGTGCGGTCAGGCCGTGGAAGCCGAGGTCGGGGAGCCGGAGCAGGGCTTGGATCGTGAGCGCCCCGATGCATGCTCCGAGCACCCGGTTGCGGCGATCCTGGAAGACCCCGAGGAGTGCCAGGAGGAGCGCGGCCGAGCTGGGGATCAGGGCAGGGGAGCCGACCGCGGCGGCACTGGCGAGCCCGGCCATCCACAACCAGGACCACCGGCGTGATCGGGACGCAGCGGCGGTGACCACCGCTGCCAGGGCGGCCCGCCACAGCGCGTCGACCACCGCGAGCCCGGTGGCCTCGCCACCGGCGGCGACCGCGGCGAGCGCCGCAGCCGCGGTGACCGCACGTACGATCCGGCGGTCCAGGGACCGACGTCGGGATCGGACGATCGACGTCCGGTCGGTGGCGGTGGCCGTTGCCGTGGGCGGCGCCATGGGAACCAGGACGCTAGCAGTGGGGTCCCGCCGGCCGGGGACGCATGGTGGGGGTCGGCCCGGACGCGTCTGGTGGACGTGACCTGCCGGCTCGAGCTGTCGGATTGGAGCCGTCCAGCTCGTCCCCTACGGTGTTGGCGGTCCGCGTGCACGGCACATCGATCGGAGGGTCTCGGCCAGAGACCGAGGAAGGGGGCAGCGTGTTCGAGTGGAGCGACGAGCAGCTGATGCTGCGCGATGCGGTCCGCCAGTTCATCGAGAAGGAGATCGTGCCCGTGCACGATCAGCTCGAACATGGTGACCTCCCGCCCTACGCCATCCTCCGCAAGCTGTTCTCCACCTTCGGGATGGACGTCGTCGCTCGCGAGAACTTCAAGAAACGGATCGACTTCGAGCGCCGGGTCGAGGAGGCCCGGGCCAAGGGCGAGCCGGTGCCGGAGAAGCCGGCGCGCGACGGGGGCACCGACCCGTCGTTCACCATGATCCCGATCATCGAGCTGTGCCGCTACTCACCCGGCATGGTCACGGCCATGGGGGTGTCGATGGGTCTCACCGCGGCAGCTATCAGCAGCCGGGGCACCATCCGCCAGAAGGAGCGCTGGGTGCCCGAGCTGCTCACGCTGGAGAAGGTGGGCGCCTGGGCGATCACGGAGCCCAACTCCGGTTCGGACGCGTTCGGTTCGATGAAGTCGACCGCCCGCCGCGACGGCTCGGAGTACGTGTTGAACGGTTCGAAGACGTTCATCACCAACGGTCCCTACGCGGACACGATCGTGTTCATCTGTAAGCTCGACGAGGGCAACCCGCCCGAGGAGCGCAAGATCCTCTCGTTCGTGCTCGACCGTGGCATGCCTGGTCTCGAGCAGTCCAAGCCCCTCCGCAAGATGGGGCTGCACAGCTCTCCGACCGGCGAGCTGTTCCTCTCGGACGTGCGGGTGGGCACCGACCGGCTCATCGGTGAGACCGAGGACGTGCCTTCCGGGGGACGTGAAGGGGCGAAGGACACCTTCTCCATGGAACGCTCCGGGGTGGCGGCAATGGCCCTCGGGATCATCGAGCAGTGCCTCGAGGTGTCGGTGGAGTACGCGAAGAACCGCGTGCAGTTCGGCCAGCCGATCGGGAACTTCCAGCTCATCCAGGAGAAGCTGGCCCGCATGGAGGTCCACCGGCTCAACGTGCAGAACCTCGTGTTCCGCTACATCGAGATGAGCCAGGCGGGACGCGGGCTCACGCTGGCCGAGGCCTCGGCGATGAAGCTGTACGCGGCGCGCGCCGCGGTGGAGGTGGCGATGGAGGCGGTGCAGCTCTTCGGCGGCAACGGCTACATGGCCGAGTTCAAGGTGGAGCAGCTGGCCCGGGATGCCAAGGTCCTGCAGATCTACGCCGGCACCGACGAGATCCAGATCACCCACATCGCCAAGGACCTCCTCCGCCGCTGACCGGCGGCTGCTCGGCGGAGGGTGTGGTCAGGCGTCGCTGCCGACCGTGGCCCCGGCACGCTTGCGGGTGGCGAGGACCAGCAGGCCACCGGCGGCGACCAGCAGGACCCCGGCTCGGAGCAGGTTGCCGTTGTCGGAGCCCGTCCGAGGCAGCGTCGTCGTGCCCGTGGTCTGCACCGTGGTGCCGCCGATGGTGATCGACACGCTGAGGACGGTGGTGCCGTCGCTGGCCTGGATGACGACGGTCCCGGCCGTGCACGGCTCGGCGATCGTCCACACGAAGGAGAAGGTCCCGCTGGCATCGGTGGTGACCGTGCCGATGGCGCCACCGCCCTCCTGGGTCAAGGTCACCGGGGCGTTGGGCTTGAAGCCCGTGCCCGTCAACGTGACCGAGCTACCGCAGGCCGGTGCAGGGTTGCTGACCGTGAGGGTCGCGCCGCCGGCGTAGCCCTGCTGCGCCTGCACCACCGGGGCAGCGGCGACGACGATCAGGCCTGCGAGGAACGTCGCCAAGAGGAGACGGGTGGTCCGCAGAGCTCGCATCTGGGTGTTGTCCTCCGTCTGTCGGGCGGTTCCGTCGCGTCCCGCCGGTGACACGAACTTCACCAGTGTGACCTGCCGATGGCGTCATGTCCAGCCTTTCCGTGGTCGACCGACCCGCCACGGTGCGGATGGGAGCCGGGAGCGAGACCCGCCGGAGCGGGGCCGGAGCCCTGCTACGGTCTCGCCGATGCCGGCCGGAGCCCCTCTCGGGACGGTGGCGTGGTCAGCGAGCCAGCCCGGCGGATGGGGCGGTGCCCGATGAAGGGTGGTGCCCGTCTCGGTGTGGGCGTTACCGCTGCGGCGAACGTGACCCTCGCCGGGCTCAACGCCGCCAGCGGGGTCCTGCTGGCCAGATCGCTCGGACCGACCGGTCGCGGTGAGGTGGCCGCGATCCAGCTCTGGGGCTTCCTGCTGGCGACCGTTGCCGTACTCGGCACCACCGATGCCGTGGTCTACTTCTCCGCCCGGCGATCCGAGCGAGCGGGCACCTTCGCCACCTCTGCCGCGGCGCTCACCATGCTGGCAGCCCTTCCCGTGGTGGCCGCCGGCTGGGTGGCGATGCCCGTGCTCCTCGCCTCGCAATCGCCGGACACGG
This sequence comes from Rhabdothermincola sediminis, assembly GCF_014805525.1. Taxonomy (NCBI): domain Bacteria; kingdom Bacillati; phylum Actinomycetota; class Acidimicrobiia; order Acidimicrobiales; family Iamiaceae; genus Rhabdothermincola; species Rhabdothermincola sediminis. The sequence goes on from NZ_JACFSZ010000005.1 coordinate 58,748, forward strand.
TGCGCCTGGCGCGGCTGTTCCTGCTGTTCGTCCCGCTCTACGCCGTGGCCAACCAGCCTGGCCAGGCGCTCCGAGGCCTGTCGAGCTTCACCCGTTGGAATGTCGTGCGCCTCCTGCCTTCGGTGCTGTGGGTCGTCGTGGTCGTGTCCGCCATCGCGACCGGCAACCGGTCACCTGGCTTCGTCACCGTCGGGTTCCTGTTGGGGTGGGTGCTGAGCTTCGGGGTCTCGGTGGGCATGGCTCGCCCGGTCGTGCGCCCGCCCTACCGGGTGGATGTCACCTCATGGGGCCCGATGTTGCGCTACGGCCTGCCGCTGATGCTGGCGTCGATCCCGCAGTGGTTGAACGTTCGGCTCGATCAGCTCCTGCTGGCGGCGTTCGTCCCCAGCGAGGAGCTCGGCCTGTACGTCGTGGCCGTCGCCTGGGCCGGGCTCGTCACGCCGCTGGTCAACGCTCTCGGCGTGGTGCTGTTCCCACGCCTGGCGGCAGAGCAGGATGAGCAGGCCCGTGAGCAGGTGCTGTTCCTCGGCATCCGGGTCACGGTGCTGGTCACCGCCGGCCTCGTGCTCGCCGTCGGGGTGCTCACGCCGCTCGCGGTGCCGCTCTTCTTCGGGGGAGCGTTCGCCGCCGCGATCGGTCCGGCAGCCATCCTGGTGGCCGGCAGCGGCCTGCTGGCCACCAACTTCGTGCTCGAGGAGGGCTTCCGTGGCCTCGGGCGGCCCGGTGACGTCCTGCGGGCCGAGCTCGGCGGGCTGGCGGCGACCGCGGTGCTCCTGGCAGCGCTGCTGCCCCGCCTCGGCATCCTCGGTGCGGCCCTCGCGTCGCTCGGTGGCTACCTGATGACGACGCTGCTGCTCCTGCACGGGCTCCGCCGCACGGTCACCGGCGGGGTGCTCAGCCGGTGCGTGCCCCACCGCCAGGACGTCCGTGAGCTGGTGGCCGGTGTCGCCTCGCTGGCCCGGCTGCGTCCCGCTCAGGGTTGAGCGGTCGCCTCCGGGAAGCGCTCCGCATGGTCGCCGTGGCCGTTGCCATCGACGGGGCGGGCGCGCCGGGTCGACCGCCGCTGGCGGCGGTCGAGCTCGCTCGAGTAGCCGTACCCGTAGCCGTACCCCCGTTCGGCGGGCCCGGCGTTCATGACCACCCCGATCACCGGCGCGTCCACCTGGCGGAGGAGCTCGAAGGCGCGTTGCGCCTCCTTCTTGGTCGTCGAACCCGCCGCCACCACGACGATCACCGCATCGATCACATCGGAGAGCACCAGCGCGTCCGACACCGGCAGCACCGGCGGGGTGTCGATCACGACGATGTCGCAGGCCTCCTTGATCGAGTTGATCAACTCGACCGCTCGCCGGGTCGAGAGCAGCTCGGAGGGGTCTGCCGGTGTGGGGCCCGATGCCAGGACCCGCAGGCGATCGAGCCCGGGGACGGCCTGCGTGGCGTTCACCAAGGGGACATCGCCAACCAGCACGGAGGTGAACCCCACGGCGTTCGACAGTCCGAAGAAGTCGTGGACCCGTGGACGCCGCAGATCGCAGTCGATGAGGATCACCCGTTGACCGGCCCGGGCCAGGGCGACCGCCAGGTTGGTGGCCGTGGTCGACTTGCCGTCCTGGGAACGCGGGCTGGTGACCTGCAGGGTTCGCAACGGCCGATCCAGGCCCGCGAACTGCACGGAGGTGCGCAAGGTGCGGTAGGCCTCGGCGGTTGGTGAGGACGGGTGCTCGAGCGAGACGAGCATCGCGTCGGAGCGGTTGCGCCAATCCGGGACGCGGGGAATGACGGCGAGCACCGCGGCGCCACCGGTCACCGCCGCGACCTCCGCTTCCCCCTTGATCGAGTCGTCGAGGTACTCGAGGAGCAGGGCGGCCGCGACGCCGAGGAGCACACCGAGGAACAGGCCTCCGAGAGCGTCACGGGGTGGGTTGGGACGGAACGGGCGCTCGGGCGGGGTCGCGGGAGCGACGATCTCGGGACCCCCGCCGCGGGCGAGGTCTGCGCCGACCTCGACCTCGTCGAGGCTCTTCTCCAGGGCCGCCTTCTGGGTGATGAGCGAGTCGCGCCGGACCCGCAGGCTCGCGGCCTCGGCGGATTGACCGTCGCGATCGGAGCTCGACGGCAGGCGGGCGAGCTGGGCGTCCAACTCTTCGATCTTGGCGTCGAGGTCGGCGACCTTGCCCTGGATAGCCTCGGCGGTCGCCAGGTACTCGCGCAGCATGCCCTCACGGCGAGCGTCGATGTAGGCCTGGGCGTACGCATTGGCGATCTCCGCGGCCCGTTGAGCGTCGGCACTCACCGCCCGGACCTGTAGGACCGCGCCCCGACCGATCACGGACGCCGACGCGGTCGCCGGGAAGCCGAGTCGGTCACGAGCGAGGTCCCGAACAGCCTGACCATTGAAGAACTGCTGCTCGATCTCACCGGCGAGATCCGGCGTGATCCGCCCGCTCGATTGCTCGAAGCCGGTCGACAGGGACTGCTTCTGGATGAGGATCTTCGCCGTGGCGGCATAGAGGGGAGTCTGGAGGAAGGACAGCACCAGCGCCGCCGCCGTGCAGACGGCCGTCACGATGATGATGACGAGCTTGCGACGCTGGAGGATGCGCAGGTAGTCGCGGAGCTCGAGATGCGCGGCGCCGCTCGGGACGTTCGAGGCCATGCACGTGTCAGCGTAGTCTGTGGCATTCCCCCCGGAAGCGGCCCGCGGAGCGTCGAGGATCGTCGGTGATCGTCTCAGCGATGGTGTGGTGAGCGGGGCGCCCCGCATCCTCTTCATCGGCTCCGACCTGCACGGGGTCGGGGGCATCCAGCGGTACTCGAGCTGGATGATCGATGCGCTCGATCGGGTCGGACCGTGCGAGATCGTGGATCTCGAGCTGGAGCCGACCGGGGGGACGCCGAGGTCGAAGGGGAGGGCGGCCGCCCGGGCGCTCGCCACGTGGCGCCGGATCCGGCCGCAGGTCGTGGTGCTCGGCCACCTCTCGTTCGCTCCCCTGGCGTTGCCCCAGCGGCTTCGCGGCCGGCCGGCGGTCGCCGTCGCGTACGGGATCGAGGTGTGGGGGGCATCGTCGCCGGTCGCCCGCGGCACGTGGCGGGCACTCAGCGAGGTGTGGCCGATCTCGTCGTTCACCGCCACGGAGCTGCGTCGGATCGAGCCTGGTGCCCGGGTGGGGCCGGTGCTCGGCGGAGGGCTCGACGACTCGTTCTTCACCGGCCGGCGCCTCGAGCGGGAGGGCTCGCGCCTGCGGATCGTCGTCGTGGCCCGCCTCGACGACCTGGCCTACAAGGGCATCGACACCTGCATCGAGGCCACCGAGCGGGCCGCAGCCAGCATCGACGTCGAGCTGCGGCTGATCGGTGACGGTCCGGCACGCCGCCAGCTCGACGCCCTCGTGCAGCAGCGGGGTCTCACCTCGATCGTGCGCTGCCTGGGGCCACTCGACGACGATGCCCTGCGCCGCGAGTACGCGGAGGCCGGAGTGGTCGTGAGCGTCAGCCGGTTCCGTCGCGGCGACCCGCCGCAGGGGGAGGGCTTGGGCATCGTGGCGCTGGAGGCCGGGGCCGCGGGGGTCCCGGCGATCGTCTCCTCCGTGGGAGGGGCGGTCGACACCGTCATCGACGGCACGACTGGGCTGCTGGTCCCGGCTGGTGACGCCGATGCCCTCACCCGGGCCCTCGTCGAGCTGGGTCGGGACCCGACTCGGCGGGCGAGGATGGGCCGGGCGGCGCGAGCCTTCGTGCACGAGGTGCACGGGCGGGATGCGTTCCGAGCCCGGGTCCGCGAGGCGGTGCACGGGGTGGTGGGCTAAGTGTGCGGCATCGCGGGCGTCCTCGACACCGATGGTCGAGGGGTCGAGCTGGTGGAGCGGATGAACCGCGCCCAGACCCGGCGGGGTCCCGACCACGCCTCGGTGGCACGCGCCGGACCCTTCGTCCTCGGGAACACCCGGCTGGCGATCAGGGACCTGACGCCGGCGGGGAACCAGCCTTTCACCAGCCCGGACGGCTCGATCACCGCAGTGTTCAACGGCGAGATCTACAACTTCCGCCAGCTGGCCACCGCACACGGCATCGAGCTGCGCTCCGGCTGCGACGGCGAGATCATCCCCGCGCTCTGGGCGCGTGAGGGCCCCGCGTGCCTGGCCCGGTTCCGTGGGATGTTCGCCATCGCACTGGTCGACCAGCGTGCCGGCCGGCTGTTCCTCGCTCGCGATCCGTTCGGCATCAAGCCGCTGCACTGGAGGCGGGAGGGCGCCACGGTCGCGTTCGCCTCCGACGTGCGGGTGCTGGAGTCCTTCGGTGCCCCGCCCGACCTCGACCCTGCCGCTCTGTGGTCCTTCCTGCGGTTCGGCAGCATCCCTGCTGACCGCTCACCGTTCGTCGGGGTCGAGGCGGTGGCGCCGGGAGCGTGTATCAGTATCGGCGCTGACGCGCAGGTGCGGGACGAGGGGCGAGTACCCGCCATGGAGCCATCCCTCGACGGGAGTGGCATCACCGCGGCGCGAGCACTCGGCGAGTCCATCCGATTGCACCTCGAGGCCGATGTCCCGACCGCGCTGCTCCTCTCCGCCGGTGTCGACTCCTCGCTGCTGGCGGCGGTAGCGGCCCGGCTCGGCCGGCGGCTGCACTGCCTGACCGTGTCCGGCTTGGGGTCTGCGGACGAGAGCGCGATCGCCCGCGCCACCGCTCAGTACCACGGCCACCGGCACACCACCGTCCGGGCCGAGATCGACGAGGGCACCGTCGACGAGTTCCTCGCGTCGATGCAGCGACCGAGCATCGATGGGCTGAACACCTTCCTGGTCTGCCGAGCTGTGCGGGGAGCCGGGTACAAGGTCGCCCTGTCGGGGCTCGGCGCGGACGAGGCGGTGGGCGGCTACCGCCTGGCGGCGTCGTTGCGATGGCTGCCGGCGCTGCGGTCCCTCGACCGGGTGCCCGCTGCTGCGGCCATGCGTGACCGGGTCGTGCGGGCGGCGCGGTCGCGTTCGCTGATCGGGGACAAGGCGGTCGGACTGTTGCTGTCGGGTGGGCCGAGGTCCCCGGAAGGGTTGGTGCGCCTCCAGCGGGAGCTGTTCCCCGTGGCCACCGTGGAGGCCCTCCTCGGGCCGCCGTACGGCGCCGAGGATCTGGACGAGCGCGCGCGAGTGGTCCATTCGGAGCGGCCGGGACCGCGTGACGGCTACGCGCGGATGGCGGCCGCCGAGCTCACCACCTATCTGCAACCGATGCTGCTCGCTGATGCGGACGCGTTCTCGATGGCGTCCTCGGTCGAGCTGCGTGTGCCCTACGTGGATCGGGCGTTCTTCGCGGCGGCCACCCGTGGTCGGCGACCCCTGGGCAAGGGGGTACTGGTCCGGGAGCTCGGTGACGGCTACCTGCGCCGGCTCGCCCGGCGGCCGAAGTCCGGCTTCTCGCTGCCGATGCGTGGCTGGCTGGAGGACGGGGTCCTCCGCCAGGTGGTCGCCGACGCCTGCTCGCCCACGGCACCGGTGTGGTCGCACCTCGACCGCCGGATGGGCCTGCCGATCCTGCGGCGGGCCGGGGCCTCGCCGCGCTGGTCGGAGTCGTGGGCCATCGCGGTGCTCGACGGATGGCTCCGGAGGGGCCGGTCGTGAGCGATGTCGTGAGCGACGGCACGCCGCTCAGTGGCGGCAGGGACCTGGAGGTGCACGTGAACGCGGTCGGCGCGGTCATGGGTGGCGCGGCTCGCCATCTCGGCCCCTTCCTCACCGCCCTGGCCGAGCGCCGACCTCGCTGGGAGCTGGTGGCCTGGGTGTCCCAGGACATCGACGAACTCATCGTCCCGTCCGGCGTGCAGGTCAGGACAGTGCCCCGGGTGGGTCCGGCGCGCCGGGTGTGGTGGGAGTCCGTCACGTTGCCTCGGGTGCTCCGGGCCGAGGGAGCGGACGTGCTGGTGAACCTGACCAACTCGGGACCACTCCGCCGTTCGGTGCCCTCGGTGCTCTACCAGCGTAACCCGATCTGGTTCGATCCGACGTGGGTGCGTCGCCACGGCCCCGGCCGTTTCCGCTTCGAGGCCGCCCTCCGCCGGTGGTTGGCGTACGCGCAGATGAGGGTGGCGTGCGCGGTCGTGGTGCCCAGCCGGGCGATGGCCACGTATCTCGGCTCCTGGCGGGGCATGACCCCGGAGGTGCGGTCGCGGCTGGTCGCCGTCCCCCACGCGGTCGACCCCGTCGAGTTCCCGTTCGCCGAGCGGGCCTGGCCGCCTGCGCAACCGCTGCGCCTGCTCTCGGTGAGCCACGGCGCGCCCCACAAGAACCAGGAGCTGCTGCCGGCGCTGCTCCGGGTGCTCGCAGACCGGGGCGTCGACGCCACGCTCGATCTCACCGTGGCCCCGCAGGACGCGCCGGCCTACGTCGAGCGAGTCCGGCGCCTGGCCGTGGCGTGCGGGGTGGAGGACCGGTTCCGCCTGCTCGGGCGGGTCCGGGAGGTCCGGGACCTGTACGCCACCGCGGACCTCATGGTGCTGCCGTCGTTCACCGAGTCCTTCGGCTTCCCGGTGGTGGAGGCCATGGCCTCCGGGTTACCGGTGGTCGCGTCCGCCATCGGCTCCTCGATCGAGCTGCTGGGCGACCACGGTTGGTTCTTCCCGCCGGACGATCTGCAAGCGGCTGCCGATGCGGTGATGGCGGCCCTCGCAACCCCCCCGGGCCGGATGGCCGCCAGCCTCGAGGCCGCGTCGGGCGTCGCCCGTGGGCTGAGCTGGCGGGCGAATGCCGACGCCCTGGCCGGGATCATCGAACGCTGCGCGGCTGGCCGGCGGACTCCTCGGGCTTCTCGGCGCTGACCCAGCGCATCAAGGGGTAGAGCAGCAGACCGAAGGGGAGGGAGAGGAACAGACTCAACACCCCGGACTCGATCGCCCCCATCACCGAGAAGGCCATCAGCACCCCGGTGAGCAGGACCGGCACCCGCTTGGAGCGCAGCACGAAGCCGGCGACGGTGAGGTACGCACCCATCACCATCGCCACCGCCAGCATGAACCCTGTGCCCCCGGCGACGTAGGCCTCGGCTGCGGGAGAGGGGTTGACGCTGGTGATGAAGTCCGACGCGCTGATGAGCTCGTAGCGCCGGCCCACCTCGTTGGCTGCGTTGTACGTCGGTTTGGACGGGTCGAGGAAGCGGGGGATGAGCACTCTGGGCAGGTTCTGGTAGGTCGAGTACCCGTAGTAGGGGTAGCGGTCCGGCACCCAGGTGACGAAGTACCCGAGCTGGTCGCTGTAGTTCGCGAAGCGGTACGCAGAGTTGGCGAGCACGTTCTCGTCTGCTCGGGAGAGGTCCTCGGCCACCAGATCGAGATAGGTGAGGCCGAGCTCGGGTGCGCTGCCGTCGATCCCCATCGTGTTCCGGGCGGTGCGGAACTCGGTCTTGGAGATGTTGACCAGAACCAGTGCCACCGCACCGAGCAGGAGGAACAACCACGGGATGTACCGGCGGTAGGCGACGATGAGTACGAGCAGGACGTATGCCGGCAGTGCACTCTCGTAGAGGACCGCGGAACCGAGGCCGCTGATGACGTAGAGGATGGCCGCGAGCAGTAAGGCTATGCGCTGGAGCGGGGGCAGGATCCCGTCGAGCCAGAAGCGTGCCAGCAACACCCCACCACCGACCCCGGCCAGCTTCACCAGAGTCGTGAGACTCCCGAACGAGGAGCTGAGGCCGAGGACCTGGATCGCCCCGGAGGTCAGCAGGCTGATGGCGATCAGCACCCAGGCCCGCACCATCGCCGAGCGAGCCAAGATGGGCCGCTCGGGTGGCGCCTCGCCAGGGACGAGCCGGGCCAGGACCCGTTCCAGCCCGGCGCTGGTCGCGACGAGTACCACCGTGAAGAGGGTGAGGTAGGCGAAGCCGACGGTTCGTACGGCGACCGTGAAGGTGTCCGCGTAGATCAGAGGAGGCTGCGCGAGCAGCGCGGCGACCAGCAGGTAGACGAGCTGGACGACGAGGTACAGCTGGACGAGCGGGAAGATCATCGTCCGCTGGAGGCGAAGCAGCCTCAGCCCTGCATAGGTGGCCCCGATGCTGGCGAAGGCCCAGAGCCGGGTGTCGAGCGGGAAGCCCGGTTCGTTCCGCAGGAGCAGCACCACCGCGACCCCGATGAACAAACCCGCTCCCGCTCGCCGCCAGCCCGGCAGGCAGAGCAGGGAGATGACCAGCCAGGCCAGCGCGGCGGTTCCCAGGGCGGCTTCGAGCGAGTCGGGTCCGAGCCAGTGCACCAGCCCCGCGGCGGCGATGACGAGCAGGTCGTAGGCCGCCCCGACGAGTTGGTTGCCGGCGCTCGGGGCTGCCGCGGGCCTGACCTCGAGGGGGGCGGTCACGGTCCGCGCCGCCTCAGTTCGTCGGCCTTCAGGTCGATGCACAGCTCCTGCCAGGCCTCGAACAGTGCCCGGTCGAACCCGGCCCGGCCGTCGAGGAAGCCCCCGAGCGCGAAGTAGCTGGTGAGGAAGCGCAGCGCCGGACGGGCCGGCAACCGCTCGTAGACCCGTTGCCGGAGGAATCGCCGGCGAAGCGTCGGGTCGCGCCAGGCACCGAGCACGCTGGGTCCGCGGCCCCCTTGCTGGCCGGCCAGCCGGGCCTGCGCTTCGAGGGTGGAGTAGCGGTTGTGCTTGTCGATGTAGGCCGTCCAGGAGTCGACGTCGCCGTGCTCCAGCCAGCCGTGCATGCGGCTCACCCGGGCATCCCGGGGGATCACCAGGTGCTCGTTGACCCCGCGGTCCTCGTAGCGGGTGGCACCGGCCCGCACCAGCCGGGCGAGCCAGATCTCCCCGAAGCCGCCGTGCCGCAGGACCCGCCCGGCGAAGCGCGTACGCCGCCGGACGAGCACCACGTCGGCAGCACACTGCCGGGGGTCGAACGCCGCCAGCTCCCGATGGAGTTCCCCGCTCAGCCACTCGTCGGCGTCCATGGTGAAGATCCACCGCCCGCCGAAGCGGGACGCGATCTCCCCGAGCGCCCAGTTGCGCTGGTCCGCGTACCCGGTGAACGCCCGGCGCACGACCGCTGCCCCCGCGGCCTGGGCGATGGCGCAGGTGCGGTCCGTGCTCTCGGAGTCGACGACCACCACCCGGTCCACCGCCCCGGTCAGTGATCCGATGGCGCGCCCGATCCGCCGCTCCTCGTTCAAGGTGAGTACGCAGGCGACGAGGCCGCGGTCGTCACCCGGCACGGCTCGCCCCTCCACCCAGGGCTGCGAGCGCATGCAGCGTGGCGCGGGTGGTGGCGATGGCGGCATCCGATGCGCTCCGATCGCCGGTCCGCAAGGCCTCGCGCAGGGCGAGCATCTCGGCCTGGTGGCCCTTGTCGCGAGGGCGGATCGCGGTCTCGCGGCCGTCGAGCACGACCGTGCGGAAATCGACGATGGTCGCCGTGTGACCCCGGCCGAGCACCTCGACCCGCTCCTTCTCGGTGGCGGGATGGCCGTCGCTGGCATAGGTGATCGCCCCGGTGGAGCCGTCGGGCCAGCCCAGGGCCACCACCAGGTCCCCGATCGTCGCCAGTTCCTGGCCGTCGCCACCACCGCCGATCGCCGTCACCCGGCTGGGGGGTGCCCCGACGATCGCGGCGCAGGTGTCCACGAAATGGCAGACCTCGCCCAGGAGGCGGCCACCCTGGCGCCGATCGGCGAGCCAGTGCCCGGCCGGCAGCGGGCCGGCGTTCACCCGGTAGGTGATGACCAGTGGGCCGCCACCAGCGCCGAGATGTTCGCGGACCATCGCCACCGGTCGCGACCAGCGCCGGTTGAAGCCCACGAACAGCACCCTGTCGCTCTCGGCCAGCGCGGCCTCGACATCGGCCAGCTCGTCCTCGGTCAGCGCAAGGGGCTTCTCGGTGAACACGTGCTTGCCCGCCCGCAGAGCTGCCGCGGTGAGCTGAGCGTGCTGATCGTGAGGGGTGGCCACCACCACCAGGTCCACCGCCGGGTCGTCGATCACCGCCCCTGCCCCGGACACCGCCTTCTCGAAGCCGCGCCGCGCGCCCAGCTGGACGGCCGAGAGCCCCGATGCGGAGCTGACCGAGACCAGGCGCTCGAAGCCGGCGGCGAGCAGCGCGGGGACGAGGACCGTGCGGGCGAAGCCGCCCGCGCCGATGAGCCCCACCCCGAGGGTGTCGCCATCGGTGGCTGCCCGCAGGCGGATGGGCTGGTCGGGCGAGGGAGCGGCGGGATAGGTGAGCAGCACGCCGACCACCTCGCTCCGGTCGTCCTCGAGCACCTCGTAGGCTTCGTGTGCGCGTTCGATCGGGAACCGGTGGGTGACCAGATCGGCGACGGCCAGGCGGTCGCTGGCGAGGAGGTCGAGGACCGCTTCCAGGTTGCGGCCCTCGGTCCAGCGGACCTGGCCGGGGGGGTAATCGACGCCCCAATCCTCATAGGAGCGGTCGTAGCGCCCGGGACCGTAGGACCGAGCGAACCGCACCGTCAGCTCGGCTTCGTAGAAGGGACGCCGATCGAGCTCGAGGCCTACGTCGCCCACGACCACCACCACGGCCCGGTCACGGCAGCGGGCGGGCACCGCGGCCATCACCGACGGCGAGCCCGACGCGGCGGCGACCACCACCACGTCAGCACCCCGACCGCGCGACCACTCCCTGACGAGACGGTCGGTGGCCTCCGCTCGCTCCACGTCGGCGGCCGCGCCAGCCAGGCGCGCCCGGTGCACCGCGCCCGGGTCGAGGTCCACGCCGAACACCTCCGCGCCGGAGGCGATCGCTAGGCGTACCGCGAGCTGGCCGATCAGCCCGAGCCCGACGACCAGCACCCGGGAGCCGGCATCGACCCCTCCGAGGCGCAGACCGTGCAGCGCGATCGCAGCGACCGTGGTGAAGGCCGCGTCGGTCGCCGGCACCGGCTCGGGGACCGGCGCGCACAGCAGCCCTGGAACGGCCTGGTACTCGGCGTGGTTGGCGTGGCCTCCCCCGGCGGTGGCCACCAGCATCCCCGGTGTGATCCCGGCCACGGCGGAGCCGACCTCGACTACCTCACCGGCGGCCGAGTAGCCGAGCGGGACGTCGCCGCCGAGGCGGTCGCGCACCGCCTGGGCGGCGGCGACGATCCCGTCCGCGCGTGCCTTGCGCAGCACCTGACGCACGAGATCGGGCCGGGCCCGGGCCTTGTCGAGGAGGTTGGAGCGCGCCAGGCGGGTGACCGCGCGCTCCGTGCCGGCCGACAGCACGCTGGCATGGGTGCGCACCAGCACCTCGGTGGACCCGATGGTGGGCCGGGGCACGTCGACCACCCGCACCGCGCCACCGGAGATCGGCTGCACCACCTGCTTCATCCACGCTCCCCACGGCGGCCGTACGCCTCGAACCAGGCACCGAAGCAGACCAGCGCCCACGCGGCCAGGGCCAGGTCCTGGCGCCCGGTCGCGGCATCAGCGTAGATCCGCCGGGCCGCCTGCCTGGTCAGCAGACCGGTGTCGGCCGCCGCCTCCACCCGCTCCGCCAGCACGGCCCGGGACGGGCCTCGGACCCAGCGACGAACCGGACCGCCGAAGCCGGTCTTCGGGCGGTCGATGACCGAGTCGGGCACCATCCCCCGGGCGGCCGCGCGGAGGGGCTGCTTGCCGGTGCCTCCGCCGACCAACACGGTCGGGTCCGCCGGCGCCACGAGGGTGACCAGCCGCTCGTCCAGAAGTGGGACCCGCACCTCGATCCCGGTGGCCATGGCCGCCTTGTCGACGTAGGCCAGGTTGAGGTTCGGGAGGAACTGCGTGCGATCGAAGTGCAGGGCCTCACCCAGCTCCGCGCGATCCAAGCGGGGGCTGAGGTCGTCGAGCTCCGCCGTCGCCTGGCTCGCGGCCGCGGGGACCAGAGCGGCCAGCTCGTGATCGGTGAGCTGGCTCATCATCCGCCAGTAGTGGGGCGGGGAACCGCTGCCGCAGGCTCGGGCCAGCTTCTGGAGGTTGCGGCGGGCGCCGTGGAGCGGGCCGGCCCGCCCACCAGCGAGCGAGCGGGCACCGGTGGCGAGAGCCCGGCGGGCCGGTGGGGGAAGGGACGCGAGCCGCCGGGCGTGGCGCAGCGCCGCGTGGCGTGGATACCCGGCGAAGAGCTCCTCGCCGCCGACCCCGCTCAGCAGCACCTTGTCAGGGCTCGCCCGGCACAGTTGCCACAGAGTGAGTGCAGCCGGGTCAGCGACAGGGTCGTCGAAGTGGGGAGCGAGCTGCTCGAGGACGCCGAGCGCTGCCGATGCCTCGCCGTCGACCCCCACTTCCCGCAGATCGAGTGCCGGATCCGCTCGTGCCACCTGGCGGGCGAATACCAGGTCATCGGGAACCGTTTCGAGCCGCTGGCTGGCCGCGTCGTACCCGGCGGTGAGCCCGATGAGCGGCCCGCTCCGGTGCTCGAGCACGAGCCGGACCAGGAGGGTCGAGTCGAGACCGCCCGAGAACAGCACCCCGACGTCGACGTCGGCGAGCAGCTGCCGCACGGTGGCCTCGCGCAGCGCTCGCCGTAAGGGGGCCACCTCGAGCGGTGCAGCAGCCGGCACGGGCATCGTCCAATAGGGACGATCGGTGAGGTGGCCGTTCCGGAAGACGAGCGCGTGCCCCGGCTGAAGCTTGCGGATCCCCTCCCACGGCGTGCGGGGATGGGGGATCCACAGGAGGGTGAGGAACTGGGCCAGGGCGACGTGGTCGAGGGTGGCACCGAGGCCGGGACGGAGCGCGAGCAGGGCCCGCGGTGCGGAGCCGGCGATCAGCTCACCGTCCTGCAGCGCCCAGTAGAGCGGCTTCACCCCGGTGCGGTCCCGGGCCAGCAGGACCCGGCCCCGGCGCTCGTCCGCCAGAGCGAAGGCGAAGATCCCCTCGATGCGGTCGAGCACCGCGTCGCCCCACTCGAGCCAGCCCCGCAGCAGGACCTCGGTGTCCGAGCGGGAGCGGAACCGCACCCCTCTCGCTTCCAGCTCACGCCGGAGTGCGGGCGCGTTGTAGAGCTCCCCGTTGTAGACCAGCGACACCCCCCGTTCCTCGTCGACCATGGGTTGACTGGCAGCTTCGCTCGGGTCGAGGACGGCCAGCCGCCGATGGGCCACCCCGCCCCGCAAGCCGCCGTGCTCGAAGACCCGCTCACCCGATCCGTCAGGGCCTCTGGTGGCCAACGACGCGCCGGCGCGCGCCAGGTCGGCGTGATGCACCGGCCCGCCGAACACCCCGACCCAGCCACACATCAGGGACGTGACCGGCCGGCGGCTGCGATGAGCATCGCTTCCTCGCTGATGCCGGCATCGAACGGTCGGGGGTTGAAGCCCAGGTCGTGGCGAGCCGCGCTGATGTCGAAGGCCTTGTCCTCCTCGAGGCGCTCGAGCTGCTCGGCCCGTAGCCGCGGGCGGGGGGTGAGGCGCTCGTAGAGGCGCAGGGCCGCGATCGCGGGCGCGAGGGGGAAGGGGAGCACCCGCGGCCGGCGGTCGGCGGCCCGGTACGCCTGCTCGATCACGTCCCGTAGGGTCAACGCTCGCGGCCCGGCGAGGTCGTAGATCTTGCCGACGGCCACCGCGCAACCCAGCGCGGTGACGATCGCCGCCGCGAGGTCGTCGACGTGCACCGGCTGCTGGAGGGCTCGGCCGTGTCCCGGCACCACCACCACTGGCGAGCGTCGTGCCAGCCACAGGAGTCGGGCCATGTTCCGATCGTCCGGGCCGCCGTAGATCATCGTGGGGCGCACGATGGTCCAGGCCAGCGAGCTGGCTTGGATCACCCGCTCCGCCTCCACCCGGACCTGGCGGGACGGGGCCGGCAGGCGGGTGAAGATGGAGGTGGTGGACACGAACAGCGCCCGACGCATTCCCGTGTCCTCGGCCGCGGCGACGACGGAGGGGGCGTGCCCGAAGCCGAGCGAAGCCAGGCTGACGAGCACGTCGGCCGGTGTGCACCGGAACGCCTCGTCGACGCTCGCCGGCCGGTCGAGGTCGCCGTCGATCGCGATGGCACCCAGGGCGGCGACGGTCCGCGCCGCCTCGAGGCTGCGGGCCAGTGCCCACACCTCGTGCCCGCCAGCCACGAGGAGGGGGATCACGCGGCGACCGAGGAAGCCGGAGCCACCCGTCACGAAGATCTGCATAGGGCGGGCAGACGTTATCCGGCGGGTGGTGAGCCGACCGCAGGGTGGGCGAGCGAGAGCAGGATGTCGTGGTAGCGCTGGGCCAGCTGCCGCCGGTCGAAGTGCTCCTCGACGTAGGCGCGGGCCTGCCGGCCCATGGCGGCTCGGCGCCGAGGATCGGACGCGAGGTAGCGCAGCGCGCGGGCGAGCGCCGCGGGATCGTCGGGATCCACCACGACGGCACCTGCGGCGCAGAGGATCTCACGGGCTTCGCCTCGCACCGCGCCGACCACCGCTTTGCCCGCGGCGAGGTACTCGAAGATCTTCGAGGGGATGAACGAGGCGAACAGCGGCACGTCGCGCAGCGGGACGACGCAGATGTCGGCGGCGGCGAGCAGGTCCGGCACCTGCTCGTGGGGCACGCCCGGTGCGAGCAGGAACGAGTCGAGGCGGAGCTCGTCGACCCGCGCCCGCAGCTCGCGCTTGGCCGCGCCCTCGCCGACACAGACGAAACGGAGGGGAGCGTCACGCAGGAGCGCCGCCGCCTCCGCGAGCGTGGTCAGGCCGTGGGACAGGCCGTGCGCGCCGGCGTAGAGCACGATCACGTCGCCCGGCTCGGCCCCCCACCGGCTGCGGATCCCTGTGGTGCCGGAGTCAGGGTCGGTGGGGTCGCGGGGCCGGAACTCGGCGAGGTCGACGCCGTTGCGGATCACGTGCACCTTCGACGGGGGGATGCCTCGCCGCACCAGGTCCTGCCGGAAGCCCTCGCTCACCACCACGACCGCGGTCGCGGCTCGATACGCCGCCAGCTCGGCGCGCTCGAGCAAGCGGATGAGGGTGGGGTTGGTGAGCACCCCGAGCTCCACGAAGATCGCGGGCCACAGGTCTCGCACCTCGACCACGAACGCGGCCCGCTTGATCCGGGCGAGCAGCCAGGCGGCGAAGATCGAGAAGAAGGTCGGCGAGGAGACGACGACCACGTCGGCCGGTCCCGTCACCCGCCAGCCCAGCAGGACCGAGCTGACCATGAAGCTGAGATGGCCGATGGTCTTGCGCAGGACGCCTTCGTTGGGGGTGGCGTAGAGCCAGGTGCGTACCACGCGGCAGCCGTCGCGCCGTTCGATCACCCGGAGGCGGTGGCGGTAGCGCGGGGGGACGACCCCGGTGGGGTGGTTCGGCATCCCGGTGAGGACGCACACCTCGTCGCCGGCTCCCGCCCAGTGTCGGGCCAGCCCGCTCAGCCTGGCCTGCGGCGCGCCGATCTCTGGTGGGAAGTAGTGGCTGACGAGCAGGAGGCGCACGAGCTAGCTGATGGCGCGGTCGTG
Source organism: Rhabdothermincola sediminis (assembly GCF_014805525.1). NCBI lineage: Bacteria > Bacillati > Actinomycetota > Acidimicrobiia > Acidimicrobiales > Iamiaceae > Rhabdothermincola > Rhabdothermincola sediminis. The sequence goes on from NZ_JACFSZ010000005.1 coordinate 74,125, forward strand.
GAGGTCGACCTCGATCGGGGTGGGTCGGTGCGGGGCGGTTCGGGTGGGACACAACGAGGGTCGGTCGCCCGGAGTGCGTCGCGCCAGCAGCGCGGGAAGCGCGAGGTACCCCATGGCGACGGCGCCCATGGCGGCGTCGGCGACCGCGCGGGCCAGCACCGAGGGTCCGAGGCTCACCAACCCCAACGCCGCGCAGGTCGCGGAGGCTGCGGTCACCAGCGAGGCAGTGCGCACATGGCCCCAGCCCCGCTCGATCAAGCGCTGGTAGACGTGCTCGTGGTGCGACTCCCACCAGCGTTCGCGCCGGGCGATGCGCGATCCCAGGGTGAAGGTGGTGTCGGCCAGGTAGATCACCAGCGGGCCGAACGCCGCTTCGGCAGGCACGTCGCTCACCAGCATCATGAGCACCACGAACGCGGCCCACCCCCCGAGGAAGTAGCTGCCCACGTCACCGAGGAACACCCGCGCCCTAGGGAAGTTGTAGGGCAGGAAGCCGAGCCCGGCCGCGGCCAGGACCCCCCCGGCCAGGCTCACCAGGGGGAGGTCCTCGATCAGGCCCACGGCGACGAAGGTCGATCCGCTCACGAGGGCGGACAACCCCGAGATGCCGTTGATCCCGTCCATGAAGTTGAAGGCGTTGACGTAGCCCATCATCCAGACGACCGCCCCCACGGCGAGCACCATCCGCAGGCCCCACGGCAGAGACACGTTGTTCAGGAACCAGGGAAGGCAGAGGGCAGCGCCGATCAGCTGCGCGCCCAGTCGCGGGAAGACCTCGAGGGTTCGCAGGTCGTCGATCAGCCCCACGACGGCCAGGATCGACACCGCGACCAGCATCGTCGTCAGCGACCCGGCGTCACCGCTGTTGCCGATCACCATGCCGGCGACCGCGGCGATCGCCACCGCGACGCCCCCGCCTCGCAAGGTCCGATCGACGTGGGAGGACCGTTCGCTGGGCACGTCGTAGGCCTCGATTCGGCGCAGCAGCACGATCGCGAGGGGGGTGAGCCCGATCGTGAGGGCGAGCGTGAGCACCGCGGGGACCACGGCGGCAGCGTAGTGCTGCGCCGGAACCGCAGGTGCCCTCAGAGACCTAGCGAGCGCCCGATGATCTCCTTCATGATCTCGGTGGTGCCGCCGTAGATCGTCTGGATCCGGGCATCGACGTAGGCGCGCGCGATGGGGTACTCGAGCATGTAGCCGTAGCCGCCGTGGAGTTGCACGCAGGCGTCCACGACCCGCTTCTGTAGCTCCGTGCACCACCACTTGGCCTCGGCCGCCTCCTCAGCGGTCAGCTCGCCGGCATCGAGGGCCTCCACGCAGCGGTCCACGAACACCTGGGCGATGTCGATCTCGGTCTTCATCTCGGCCAGGCGGAAGCGGCTGTTCTGGAACGACCCGATCGGCTGGCCGAACGCTTCCCGCTCCCGTGCGTAGTCGAGGGTCCAGGCCAGCGCCTGCGCTGCCGCGGCCACCGCCGACATGGCGATCGACAGCCGCTCCTGGGGGAGGTTGTCGACCAGGTGGAGGAAGCCCGCACCTTCCTGGCCGAGCAGGTTGCTGGCCGGCACCTCCACATCGGTGAAGAACAGCTCGGCGGTGTCCTGGGCATGGAGGCCCACCTTGTCGAGGTTGCGGCCCCGTTCGAAGCCGGTCATGCCGCGTTCGATCACCAGCAGGCTCATGCCCTTGTGCCGCTGGGACGGGTCGGTCTTCACCGCGGTGATGACCAGGTCGGCGTTGATGCCGTTGGTGATGAAGGTCTTGGACCCGTTCACCACGTAGTGGTCGCCGTCGCGGATGGCCGAGGTCCGCATCGACGCCAGGTCCGAGCCGATGGTGGGCTCGGTCATGGCGATGGCGGTGATCAACGCCCCCGAGCACATGCCGGGCAGCCACCGGGCTTTCTGCTCGGCCGTCGCCAGCGAGAGGAAGTAGGGCAGGCAGATGTCGTTGTGCAAGGTGATACCGAGACCGCTGCCGGCGACGCCGGCGCGCTGGATCTCCTCAGCGATGATGAGGTTGTAGCGGAAGTCGTCGACCCCGCCGCCGCCGTACTCCTCTGGTGCGGCCATGCACAGGAAGCCCGCCTCCCCGGCGGCGAGGAACAGCTCTCGGGGCACGATGCCCTCCTGTTCCCAGGTGAGGTGGTGAGGGGCGATCTCCTTCTCGACGAAGGATCGGAAGGATCGGCGGAACAGGTCGTGCTCATCGGTGAAGAGGGCGCGGCGCATCGACCGAAGGCTAGGAGCCGGCCGGCTCGAAGGTGACCTCGAAGACCTTCGGCCAGAGCTTGCCGGTGAGGAGGAACACACCGCGCTCCCGATCGAAGGCGATGCCGTTGAGGACGTCGGCCTGCTGCGCCTCCTCGGAGGTGAGCAGGCCGGAGGCGTCGATCACGCCGGTGACCCTGCCGGTGGCCAGGTCGATCCGCAGGATCTGGTCGGTCTGGAAGACGTTGGCGTAGACGGTGCCGTCGACGCACTCCAGCTCGTTGAGCTTCTGGACCGGCTTGCCGTCGTTGGTGACCCGCACCCGATCGAGCAGCTCGAAGCTGTCGGGGTCGCGGATGGCGAGGGTGCCGGAGCCGTCGCTCATCACCAGGCGTCGGCCGTCGTAGCAGAGGCCCCACCCCTCACCCTCGTAGTCGAAGTCCTCCACCGGTGCCAGGGTGCCGGCGTCGTAGACGTGAGCCACACCGTCCCGCCAGGTGAGCTGGACCAGGCGGTCGCCCACCCTGGTGAGCCCCTCGGCGAACTGCGAGCGGTCCAGGTCGCGCCGCTGGAGCACCTCCCCGGATTCGAGCTGTACCCGGCGCAGCGACGAGCGGCCCTCCAGCCCCGTGCTCTCGAAGTACGAGCTCCCGTCCGCCAGCTCGAGACCCTGGGTGAACGCTCGGGGGTCATGCGGGTACGACTGCTGTACCCGGACGGTGAGCTGTTCGGGCGGACCGTCCGGAGCGGTCGATCTGCCCGGCGAGCTCGACGGTGACGGCGAGCCGCAGCTCGCAGCGAGGAGCGCGCACGCTCCGACCACGACCGCGGCGAGGATGATCGGGCGGCGGATCGCAGCTCGGAGGCTCGGCACGGCATCGATCTTGGCATGCTGCGATCGGCCACCTCGGCCGCGGCCCGGGGGCAGGGCTCGGCGTGGCACGGGGGGTAACCTGTGGTCACCCTTATGACGACCGACATCCCTCTCGACGCGCCCATCTTCGTGGCTGGTCACGCGGGCCTGGTCGGTTCCGCCATCGTGCGTCGCCTCGAGCACGAAGGGTTCACGAACATCCTCACCGCGCGGCGTGACCAGCTCGACCTGCGGGATCAGGCGGCCGTGAACTACTGGTTCCGCGCCAATCGCCCGCAGTACGTGTACCTGGTGGCCGGCACCGTGGGCGGGATCCTCGCGAACTCCACCCGGCCCGCGGAGTTCCTCTACGACAACATGATGATCCACGCCACGGTCGTGCACGCTGCGTACCTCTTCGGGGTGGAGAAGTTGCTCTACCTCGGCAGCTCGTGCATCTACCCGAGGCTCGCGCCACAGCCGATCACGGAGGACGCGTTGCTCACCGGGCCACTCGAGCCGACCAACGAGGCGTACGCCCTGGCCAAGATCACCGGCATCAAGCTCTGCGACGCGTACCGCTTCCAGTACGGCTGCAACTTCATCTCGGCGATGCCCACCAACCTGTACGGCCCCAACGACAACTTCGATCTGGCCTCCAGCCACGTGCTCCCCGCGCTGATCCGCAAGTTCCACGACGCGAAGGAGCGGGGGGAGACCGCGGTCGAGATCTGGGGAACGGGTACGCCGCGGCGCGAGTTCCTCCACGTCGACGACCTCGCCGATGCCTGCGTGTTCCTGATGAAGTCGTACGAGGAGCCGGGGCCCATCAACGTCGGCACCGGTGTCGACGTCACCATCCGCGAGCTGGCCGAGATCATCCGGGACATCGTGCACCCGACGGCGGAGCTCGTCTTCGACACCACCAAGCCCGACGGCATGCCCCGCAAGGTCCTCGACGTGAGCCGCATCAACTCCTTGGGGTGGAGGCCCACCATCGAGCTGCGTGACGGCATCGCAGCGACCTACCGGTGGTTCCTCGACCACCAGGGCAGCGGGATCCGAGGGGTGGCTCCCGCTGCCGTCGGCTGATCGCCGGTTCCCGAGGCTGCGTCGGGTGCGGGGCCGGCTAGCCTGTTCCCCGAGGAACACGGGAGCCCGGGCACGTCGGGCTGAGAGGGAGGGCAGTTCCCCTCCGACCGTTCGAACCTGATCCGGGTCATGCCGGCGCAGGGAGGCTCGGTTCGTCTCGTGTGTTCCCGAGGACCACGCGATGACCATCCGACGAGCCCCACACCCGTCACCTGCGCCGCCGCCCAGCGGCCCCCTCGCGGTGGTGTTCACCGGAGGTGAGCGACCGTCGCCGGACGCTCTGGACGGTGTGCCGAGGGACGCCTACGTCATCGCCGCTGACTCGGGTCTCCACCACGCGCTCGACCTCGGCTGGCCGGTGCACGTCGTGGTCGGCGACTTCGACTCGGTCGACGTCGGCCTACTGGCGCGGGCCGAGTCGCGGGGAGCGGTGGTCGAGCCCCATCCCGAGGCGAAGGATCACACCGACCTCGAGCTCGCGCTCCGGCGGGCGCGGGAGCTCGGGGCCCGCCAGGTGGTCGTGGTCGGTGGGGGAGGCGGTCGCTTCGATCACCTCCTCGCCAATGCCTTGGTGCTCGCGTCCGCCGAGTTCGCGCCGCTCGAGATCGAAGCCCGCCACAGCGGGGCGCGCATCCACGTGGTGCGCAGCTTGGCGCGACTCTCGGGCTCGCCGGGTGAGCTGGTGACGCTGCTGCCCATCGGTGGCCCGGTGCACGGGGTGACCACGGCGGGTCTGCTGTACCCGCTCGCCTGCGACACCCTGATTCCCGGCACGACCCGGGGCGTCAGCAACGAGTTGCTCGGCGAGCAGGCCACGGTGGAGGTCGGCAGCGGGGTGCTGATCGCCATCCAGCCCGGTGGTCGGGGCACACACGTCTTCCGACAGCTCACAGGAGGCATCACGTGAACCCAGTGTCCAGCCCCCGCGCCGCTGCCGATCGCGTGCGGGTGATCGCCGCGCTCGTCGTCCTCGTCGCGCTGATGAGCGCTGCATGCGGGTCGTCCGGTTCCGGCGACGACACGTCCGCGCCCGCGACCGGCGCCGGTCGCGGTGGCTCGGTCCGCTTGCTGACCCATGACTCGTTCAGCGTGAGCGACGCGGTGCTCGCCGGGTTCGAGCAGCGCACCGGCATCAAGGTCGAGGTGGTGCGAGGCGGCGACGCGGTCGAGGTGGTGAACCAGGCCATCCTGGCCAAGCGCAACCCGCAGGGCGACGTGCTGTTCGGCATCGACAACAACCTGTTGACCCGAGCCTTCGACGAGGGCCTGTTCGAACCGTACGAATCGCCTGCGCTGGCCGGCGTCGATCCCTCCTACGTCCTCGATCCCCAGCACCGCGTGACCCCGATCGACGTGGGCGACGTGTGCGTGAACTACGACCGGTCGCGCTTGCGAGCCGACGGGCTCCCGGTCCCCGACACCTTGGAGGACCTGGCCGACCCCCGCTACCGGGGGATGCTGGTCGTCGAGAACCCCGCCACCTCGAGCCCGGGGCTCGCGTTCCTGCTGGGCACCAGGGCACGATTCGGGGAGGGTTGGCTCGATTACTGGCGTGCCTTGAAAGACAACGGGGTTACGGTCGCCGACGGCTGGGAACAGGCCTACTACAGCGACTTCTCGGGCGGCAGCGGGGAAGGAGACCGCCCCTTGGTGGTGAGCTACGCGTCCAGTCCGGCGGCAGAGGTGCCCGACCCGTCGATCAGTGTCGAGGACGCACCGACCGGGTTCGTGCCGGCGACCTGCTACCGCCAGATCGAGTTCGCCGGGATCCTCGCCGGCGCGGCCAACCCGGACGCGGCCCGCCAGCTCATCGACTTCCTGCTCTCCGTCCCCTTCCAGGAGGACGTGCCGATGCGCATGTTCGTCTACCCGGTGAACACCGAAGCCGCCCTGCCGGAAACCTTCACCAAGTTCGCGGCCCTGGCGACGGACCCGCTAGAGCTACCGCCGGCGGAGGTGGCTGCCAATCGTGACCGGTGGATCGAGGAGTGGACGAAGCTCTTCTCCGAGTGATCCTCCGGCGGCTCGGGCGCCTGCTGCTGGTCGGGGTGCCCCTGGCGTTCCTGGCGATCTTCTTCGCCTATCCGGTGGTCGCCATCGTGCTGCGGGGTCTGCGACCCGCAGGCCAGTGGGATCTCGGCGTCGTGGGGGAGGTGCTGGGCGAGCCCGCGTTGCGGCGGGTGGTGTGGTTCACCGCCTGGCAGGCGGCGGTCTCGACCCTGCTCACCGTTGTCGTGGCCATGCCCGCAGCCTGGTGCTTCGCCCGGCTCGAGTTCCGGGGGAAGCGGCTGCTGTGGGCGGGCCTGATCGTCCCCTTCGTCCTGCCCACCGTCGTGGTGGGCGCCGCCTTCCTGGGCTTGGTCGGGCCCCGCAGCCCCCTCGGCGTGGACCTGCGAGGGACGGTGTGGGCGATCCTGTTGGCGCACGTCTTCTTCAACTACGCGGTGGTGGTGCGGACGGTGGGCGGTCTGTGGATGCACCTCGACCCGCACCTCGAGGAAGCTGCCCGGGTGCTCGGCGCTGGCTGGTGGCAGAGCTTCCGGCGCGTCACCTGGCCACTCCTGCGCCCGGCAGTGGCGGCGGCCGCGTCGATCGTGTTCTTGTTCACCTTCACCAGCTTCGGGGTGGTGTTGATCCTGGGTGGCCCCAGGTACCGCACGTTGGAGGTCGAGATCTACACCCAGACGGCACGCTTGTTGAACCTCGACACCGCCGCGGTGCTGGCGCTGGTGCAACTGGTGGCGGTGGTGGCGGTGCTGTTCGTGTACGCCCGGTACCAGGAGCGCCGCTCGGTGAGCCAGCTCCTACGCCCGGCCACCGAGACCGCGCGCCCGCTCGCCGGCTGGCGCGACCGGGCGCTGCTCGGCGCCAACCTGGCGGTGATCGCGGTGTTGCTGGTGGCGCCGCTCGCCGTGCTGGTGGGGCGGTCCCTGTCGACGCCAGGCGGCTGGGGACTCGACGCGTACCGTGCACTCGATACGTCGAGGCGGGGGAGCGTGCTGTTCGTCGCACCCCTGGAAGCGGTGCGCAACTCCCTGCTCTTCGCCGGGGCGGCCACCCTGATCGCGCTGGTGGTGGGAACCATGGCGGCGTTCGCGATCGCCGGGCGCGATCCGGCACGCACGGCCCGCTGGATCGACACCCTCCTCATGATCCCACTGGGCACCTCCGCGGTCACCGTGGGATTCGGGTTCCTCATCGCTCTGGATCGTCCTCCACTGGACCTGCGCGACTCGCTCGTGCTGCTGCCCATCGCACACGCCTTGGTGGCGGTACCGTTCGTCATCCGTCTGCTGGTCCCGACGCTGCGTTCGATCGACCCGCGGCTACGGGAGGCTGCTGCCGTGCTCGGTGCTCGGCCGGCTCGGGTGTGGCGGGAGGTCGACCTGCCACTCGTGGGAAGGGCGCTGCTCGCGGCGGCCGGTTTCGCGTTCGCGGTCTCGCTCGGCGAGTTCGGGGCCACCGTGTTTCTCGCTCGCAGCCAGTGGCCGACCCTCCCGATCGCGATCTACCGGTTCCTCGGCCAGCCGGGCCCGCTCAACTTCGCGCAGGCCGCTGCGCTGTCGACCATCCTGATGGGGCTGACGGTGGCGGTGATGCTCGCCATCGAACGGGTCCGGGTCGGCCGGATCGGGGAGTTCTGATGCTGGAGGTCGAGGACCTGGCCGTCACCATCGACGGCCGCCACATCCTTGACGGAGTGTCCGCTACCGTGCCCCCGGGCGGGGTGCTCGGGGTCCTCGGGCCTTCGGGCAGCGGCAAGACCACGCTGCTGCGGGCCATCGCGGGGCTGCAACCCGTCGAGCGGGGCTCCATCCGGGTCGATGGACGGGACCTGACACCGCTCCCCACCCACCGGCGGCAGGTGGGACTGATGTTCCAGGACTACGCCTTGTTCCCGCACCTGGACGTGGCCGGCAACGTGGCCTTCGGTCTGCGGGTGCGCGGTGCCGGGCGGGCCGAGCAGGGAGCGCGGGTCGGCGAGGTGCTCGAGCTGGTCGGGTTGTCCGGCTGCGGGTCCCGGGCGGTGTCGTCGTTGTCCGGGGGCGAGCGCCAGCGGGTGGCGTTGGCGCGGGCATTGGCCCCCGCTCCCCGAGTGCTGATGCTCGATGAGCCGCTGGGGGCCCTCGACCGGGCGCTGCGCGAACGGTTGCTGGTCGAGCTCCAGGAACTGTTCGCCAACCTCGAGGTGTCGGTGGTGTACGTCACCCACGACCAGGACGAAGCGCTCAGCGTGGCGGGGGAGGTGGCCCTGTTGCGCGAGGGGCGGGTGGTGCGGCGCGGCCCGCCCGCCGAGCTGCGGGCTCGTCCGGGTGACGCCTGGTCGGCGCGCTTCCTCGGTTTCACGAACGTGTTCGACGTCGAGGTTCGTGACGGCACGGTGCTCTTCGAGGCGGGCGTGCTTGCTCGAGCGGCGACCCAGCTCCCTCCTGGTCACGGGTCCGTGCTGGTCCGCCCCCGCGGCGCGCGGCTCGACGCCGCCGGGCAGCTGCGAGGCCGGGTGGACGCGCACCTCTTCACCGGAGACCAGACCGTGGTCCGGGTGCGGCTGGGGGAGCGCACGACGCTCGACGTGCTCGCCGACGGGGAGGCGGTTCCCGGCGTGGGGACGGAGGTGGGGGTCACGGTGCTCCCCGGCGCGGTCGAGCCGTTGGAGCGTGGTTGACCCCGGCTTCGGGCAGCGGGCGCTGCGGTCCCGGGCGGGCACAATGGCGGGGTGGAGATGACCGCATCACTCGAAGCCCCGTGCCCGCCCCGCCGTCTGTTCGCTGCCGTCGAGGACCTGGGTCGCTACCCGGCGTGGCTGTCGATCGTACCGAAGGCGGAGCCCGCGCCCGCGGCGCCGGGCGATGCCGGTCCCGCGTGGTCGGTGGAGCTGCGAGGCCGGATCGGTCCGCTGGCGCGCTCGAAGCGGCTGCGGATGGTGCGCACGGTCCACGAAGCGCCCACACGGGTACGGTTCGAGCGCCGGGAGCTCGACGGCCGTCGGCACTCAGCCTGGGTGCTCGAAGCCCGTGTCGTCGCCGACGGCGGGCTGAGTCGCCTGGAGATGGACCTCCACTACGGCGGATCGTTCGGCGGGTCGGTGCTCGAGCGGCTGCTCAGCGAGGAGATCGACGAGAGCCGCCCGCGCCTGCTGGCGCAGCTCGCCGCCGTCGACCCCGCCTGACCGTGCTTGCCCCGCCACCCGGGTCCAAGTAGCGTGATTCGGACTTCGTGGGCCCGGCGCGGGCTCATCGACGGGGCTTCTTCCAGGGAGGGACAGATCATGCGTCTTCGTAGATCGTTGGCGGTCGCCGTGGCTGCGGGAGTGCTGGCAGGCGGTCTGGCAGCCTCACTGCCCGCGTCGGCCGGTGCTGCTGTGACGCCGATCAACGTCAACGGAGTCTGCACCGGCGCGGACGAGGCCAGCCAGACCATCCTCAACAACTTCGGTGGGTCGCTGAACGTCCCGTTCCAGGTGACACCGGACGTCCCGGAGAACCTGCCCCCGGGCGACACGGCGACGGTGAGCTTCACGTGGGGGCTGAGCCTCACCCAGGAGACCATCGACCTCCTCACCGGTCTCGGCATCACCTCGGTCGATGTCTCGGGGTTGACGCTTCCGGTGATCGCCCAGGGCTCAGCGAGTTCTCCGAACACCATCGTGGGGAACCCACCCGACGCCACCATCCCCGTCCCACCGCCCAGCCCACCCCAGGTCGGCCCGTTCACCGGCCAAGTCGAGGGTGGCGAGACCGACATCATCTACACCGTGGGCACCATCACGTTGTCCGTCACGATCGGTGCTCCGCTCAACATCACCCTCAACCTGTCGTGTGTCGACCCCCAGGCCACCGTGCTCGGCACCACGATCGTCACGGGTGTGACCCCGTCCACCCAGCCGCCACCCACGCTGCCGCCGACCACCACGACGTCCACCACGGCACAGCAGGCTGCGGCGACGACCAGCCCACGTTTCACCGGCTGACACCGATCCCTTCCGACCACGCAGGGCCCCGCTACCGCGGGGCCCTGTCGCGTTCCGGAGTCACCCATCAACTGGCAGGTCAAACGCGTGCTTTGGCACGCGTTTGACCTGCCAGAACGCAGGGGGGTCGCCGTTTCGATCCGGGATGGCTCACGGTGGCACACTCGCAGGCTTGAGCCCGTTCACGCTGCTCGCCGCCGTCTCCGTCATGGCCGCCGGCGCGGCCGTTCAAGGATCGGTGGGATTCGGTGCCGCGCTGGTCGCGGCGCCCTTGCTCGCCCTGCTCGACCCCACCTTCGTGCCGGCACCGCTCATCCTCGCCGCGCTGGTCCTCAACATCCTCATGCTCCGGCGGGAACGCGGTAGCCATCACTGGCGCGCGGTGGCCTGGCCCATCGCCGGCCAGATCCCCGGGGCGCTGATGGGCGCCACCGTGCTCGTGCTGGCCAGCGACGACGGCGCGCTCGGCGTGATCTTCGCCGCCATGATCCTGGCCGCGGTGGCCCTCTCCATCTCGGGCCTACGGGCTGAGCCCACCCCACCGGTGCTCTTCGCCGCCGGCAGCCTCTCCGGGTTGATGCAGTCGACGGTGGGCGCGGGAGGCCCGCCCATCGCGCTGGCGTTCCAGGGTCGCAGCGGCCCTGACCTGCGGGCGGCACTCGCCCGCTACTTCACCGTCTCCTGCCTGGTCTCGCTGGGGTTCCTGGCGGCGGTCGGTCAGATCGGCGGCCGGGAGCTCGTGGACGCAGCCGTCCTGATGCCGGGGGCGGTCACCGGTTTCATCGGGTCCGGATGGGTGTCCCGCCACGTCGACGGGGTCGTGGCTCGTCGGGCGGTGCTCACCCTCTCGGCCCTCGCCGCCCTCGCGGTCCTGGCCCGGTCGTTGGCATGAGCGCTCCACGGGCCGGGCAGGATCCGACAGTCGAATTGCGGAGCGTGTCGCTGGTCCGCGGCGCACAGGTGATCCTCGATGGCGTCGACTGGGTCGTGCAGTCCGGTGAGCGATGGGTGGTGCTCGGCCCGAACGGCTCCGGCAAGACCTCGCTGCTGCGCATCGCGTCGCTGTGGTTGCATCCCACGAGCGGGCAGGTGCGGGTGTTCGGCCACCAGCTCGGACGGACCGACGTCCGGCGTCTGCGGGGTCGCATCGGTGTGGCCAGTGCCGGCTCGGCCGATCAACTGCGCCCGAGCCTCACCGCGCTCGAGGTGGTGATGACCGGGCGGTACGCCGCCCTCGAGCCGTGGTGGCACACCTACGATGACGCCGACCGGACGCGAGCCGCCGAGCTGCTCGACCGGATGGGGGTGGGCGCGAGGACGGCCCACGGGCTGGGCTCCCTCTCGTCCGGTGAGCGCCAGCGGGTGCTGCTGGCCCGCGCGCTGATGGCCGAGCCGGATCTGGTCCTGCTCGACGAGCCGACCGCGGGTCTGGACCTGCCGGGTCGGGAGGAGCTGGTGGCCAGCCTCGATGACCTGGCGGCCGATCCCTCGACGCCGCCGACGGTGCTGGTCACCCACCACGTGGAGGAGATCCCGCCCTGTTTCACCCATGCGCTGCTGCTCTCCGCCGGTCGGGTGCAGGCGTGCGGTGCGATCCGGGAGGTGCTCACGGCTGAGGCGCTCTCGGCCTGTATGCGGATGGCGGTGCAGCTCGACCGTGATCCGACCTCGGGCCGGTTGAGCGCCCGCGCCCGACGCGAACCGGCAGGCAAAGCGCGTGCGGGAGCACGCGCCTCGCCTGCCGGTTCATGAGTCGGGCGTTGGTACGCTGGCGGCGACCTGCCCCCGGCCACGGAGTGCACCGATCAACCTCGCGCTCGGCCTGCTGGCCGTCTGCTTGCTGATCGTCGCCAACGGGGTGTTCGTCGCGGCCGAGTTCGCCCTGGTGGCCGTGGACCGGAGCCGGATCGACCGCCAAGCTGAGGCCGGCAGTCGGCGGGCCCGGTCGGTGCGGGCCCTGTTGCGGCGGCTGTCGTTCCATCTGGCGGGCGCCCAGCTCGGGATCACGGTGACGTCGCTGGTGATCGGCTTCCTCGCCGAGCCGGTGCTCGCCGAGGTGCTGCGGCCGGTGCTGGAACCGATCGTGGGCGCCCGAGCGGTCCGCGGGCTGGCCGTCACCGTCGGCTTCGTACTGGCCACCATCGTCCAGATGATCGTCGGCGAGCTCATGCCGAAGGGTCTCGCCATCGCGCACCCCGAGCGCACCAGCCGGGTGCTCGCACCGTTCCTCACGGCGTACGGCACCGTGTTCGGACCGCTGATCCGGGCCCTCAACGGGGCGGCCAACTGGACCGTGCGGCGTCTGGGCATGGAGCCCCGTGAGGAGCTCTCGCGGGTCCGCACCCTCTCGGAGTTCGAGCTGCTGGTGGCGGCGTCCGAGCAGGAGGGCACGCTCGCCGGCTCGGCGTCGACGCTGCTCACCAGGTCGATCCGGTTCGGTCGCAAGACCGCGGCCGACGCGCTGGTGCCACGGACCTCGGTGCGGGCCATCCCGCTCGACGGCACGGTCGCGGACCTGGTGGCCGCGTCGGCCGAGACCGGGCATTCGCGCTTCCCGGTCTACGGCGCGGACCTCGACGACATCCGGGGCGTGGTGCACGTGCGTGCCGCTCACACCGTCCCCCAGTCCCGGCGGGCGACCACGGGCGTGGGCTCGCTGATGACTGACGTGCTCACCGTGCCGGAGAGCCGGGAGCTCGAGGACGTCCTGTTCGACATGCGCTCCCGCCGCCAGCACCTCGCGGTGGTGGTCGACGAGTACGGCGGGACGGCAGGGATCATCACCCTCGAGGACATCATCGAGGAGATCGTCGGCGAGATCGACGACGAGTACGACACCGTCACCCCGCGCCTCACCCGCGTGCGCGGTCCGGGAGAGTGGGTCCTGTCGGGGACGCTGCACCGCGACGAGGTCTACGACGCCACCGGCCTCGAGGTGCCCGAGGGAAGCTTCGACACGCTCGCCGGCTTCGTGCTCGACCGGTTGGGCCACATCCCCGAGGTGGGCGAGCAGTTGAGCTGGGACGGCTGGACCCTGACCGTCGTGGCCATGGACCGCCGGCGGATCGCCGAGGTGGCCGTCGTGGGACCCGGCGAGGAACCCCAGCCGGAAGGGCCGGGGAGGCGATGAAGGTCTGGCCTTTCGCCGCGGCGGTGGCCCTGCTGTTCGCCAACGGCTTCTTCGTGGCGGTGGAGTTCGCGGTGGTCGGCTCCCGCCGCACCAAGCTCCAGGAGCTGGCCGCGGCCGGGGATCGCCGGGCCGAGCGTGCCATGGCGGCGCTCACCGACCTCAACCGGGAGCTCGGCGGCGCCCAGCTCGGCATCACCATGGCGTCGCTCGGGCTCGGCGTGGTGGCCGAACCAGCGGTGGCCGAGCTGATCACGCCCCTGGTGGAGATCACCGGTGCCTCCGAAGCGCTCGCCCACTCCATCGCCTTGGGGATCGCGCTGGTGATCGTGGTCTTCTTCCATCTGGTGGTGGGGGAGATGGTGCCGAAGAACGTGGCCATCGTCGATCCCGAGCGCACCTTGCTCCGACTCGCCCCGCTCGACCGGGCGTACCTGTTCCTGTTCGGTCCGATCGTGGCCGTGCTGACCGCGCTGGCCAATGGCGGCCTGCGCCTGATGGGGGTGCGGACGCGCCGTGAGCTGGCGGTCGGTCACACCGCCGAGGAGCTGGCACTCATGGTCGCCACCTCACGGGAGGAAGGCGTGATCGAGGACTTCGCCGCCGACCTCATGGCTGGGGTGCTCGATTTCGGGGGTCGTGACGTCTCGGCGGTGATGGTGCCCCGGGAGCGGATCGCGACGATCTCGATCGGCACCAGCGTGGCCGAGGCCGAGCGGGTGGTGCTCGAGCGCGGCCACTCACGGTTGCTGGTGACCGGTCGGGACCTCGACGACGTCCGCGGGTTCATCCACGCCAAGGACCTGCTCACCGTGCCGGCGGAGGCCGCCTCCCGGCCGGTGCCGCTGCGCCTGGTCAGGCGCATGCTCGACGTGCCCTGCGACCGCTCGCTCGAGGACCTCCTCCTCGGGATGCGGCGGGCCAGGGTCCATGTGGCCGTGGTTCGAGACCCGGATGGTCGCACCGCGGGCCTGGTCACCCTGGAGGACCTCGTCGAGGAGCTGGTGGGCGACATCCTCGACGAGTCCGACCGGCCCTCGTCGAAGCGCTCGTGACCTCTGGCGGTCCTGCCACACCGCCCACTCCTGCCACACGTGCAACACGCGCCACCTGGACAACGTGAGCCACGAGTACGCTAGCCTCGCGCGCCGTGCGTGGCGCCGCTTCCGGACCCCTCGCGCTGACCGTCGCGCTCGCCCTGCTGGTCGCGGTGGCCCAGCCGGCTGGCGCCGAGCAGACGCCTGGGCTCACGGAGGCCCGCCGGCGGGCGACCGAGACCACCCGGCAGCTCGCCCGGATCGAAGCTGAGCTCGGGGAGCTCGACGCGCAGGTCAGCCGGCTCGAATCCGAGCGGGCGGACGCCGAGAGCCGGCTCGAGGGGCTGCGGGACCGGGTCCGGCACGTCGCCGTGGAGCGGTACACGAGCTCGGGCAGCGATGTCGAGCTGTTGCTGGGAGTGGACATCAACGAGCAGGAGCGCGCCCGGGCCCTGGCCCGGTTCGTGACCCAGAGCGATGTCGACGCGATCGACGAGTACCGGGCGACGAAGGCCCGGCTCGAGCGAGCTGCTGCGGAGCTTGCCGCTCGCCAGGAGGATCAGCAGGCCAAGCTGCAGGCGATCCGGCACCAGCGCGAGAAGCTCGACCGGGAGCTGGCGGAGCTCGAGCGGCAGGACGCGCAGCGGATCGACGCGGAGCGCCGGGCGGCCGAAGAGGCCGCGCGGCGAGCCGCCACTGACCGGGCGAGCGGATCCGGAGCGGGACAGTCGACCGCCGTAGGCGGCACCCGAGGTGGCCCCCCCGCCACCAGCGGTACCGGAAGCAGGCAACCCACAGCCCCGCCACCGACGGTCGCCCCTCCCGCCAGCGGTGGCGGGCTGTGGATCTGCCCGGTGCAGGGTGCACGGACATTCGTCGACTCCTGGGGTGCCCCGCGGCCCGGTGGGCGGGCACACCAGGGGGTCGACATCATGGCCCCGCGAGGCACCCCGGTGGTGACCCCGGTCAGCGGGATGGTGCAGCTGAAGACCGGTGGCATCGGAGGGCTCACCTTCCGCCTCCAGGGCGACGACGGCAACTGGTACTACGGCGCCCACCTCGACTCCTACGCCGGGGTCGACGGCCGGCTCCCCGCGGGAACGGTCGTGGGCTACGTGGGCGATACGGGTGACGCCAAGGGCACCGGCACACACCTGCACTTCGAGATCCACATCGGCGGCTACGGCAGACCGGTGAACCCGTATCCCACCGTGGCCAGGTACTGCTGAAGTGGAGCCGGCCGAGCTGGCGAGCGCGCTCGGCAGCCACTTGGGAGGCGAGGTGGGCGATCTGCGCCGGCTCTCCGGCGGCGCCTCGCGCGAGACCTTCGGTCTGGAGCTCGACGGCCGGCCGTTGATCCTGCAACGGGTACGACCGGGTCCGGTCGCCGGGTCGTTCTCCATGGAGGCCGAGGCGGAGCTGCTGGCCGCGGCGGCGCGAGCCGGCGTCCCCGTGGCCAGGGTCATGGCGGCGTCGGATGACCCGAGCATCCTCGGCGCGCCGTTCATCGTGACGGAACGGCTGGAAGGGGAGACCATCGCCCGGCGGATCCTGCGCGACGACCGCTTCGCCACCGCGCGGGGGGTCCTCGTCGGCCAGTGCGCGGTGGCGCTGGCTCGCATCCACCGGCTCTCGGCGGACGATGCCTCCGGGCTGCGCGTCCAGGACCAGCTAGGGGAGCTGCGGCGCCTGGTGGACGCGCTCGGCGGGGCGCACCCCGCGTTCGAGCTGGCATTCCGCTGGTTGGAGGCCAACCGGCCGCCACCGGCCACACCGTCGGTGGTCCACGGCGACTTCCGGCTCGGCAACCTCCTCGTGGCCCCCGGGGGCTTGGTGGCGGTGCTCGACTGGGAGCTAGCCCACCTCGGCGACCCCCTGGCCGACCTCGGGTGGTTCACCATCCGGGCCTGGCGGTTCGGAGGAACCGGGGAGGTCGCCGGCTTGGGCTCGCTCGACGAGCTGCTCGCCGGCTACGAGGCGGCCGGTGGCCTGCCCGTGGACCGGGAGGCGCTGTACTGGTGGCAGGTCCTCGGCACCTTGCGGTGGGGCGTCATCTGCCTGCTGCAGGCGTCCGCGCACCTGAGCGGTGCTAGCCGGTCGGTCGAGCTGGCCGCGATCGGGCGGCGGGTCTGTGAGACCGAGTACGACCTGCTGAGGATGCTCCCGTGAGCGCACCCCACGATCGGCCCACGGCAGCGGAGTTGGTGGAGGCGGTCCGCGAGCTGCTCGAGCACGACGTGCTCGACCTCACCGAGGGGCGGGTGCGGTTCCACGTGCGGGTGGCCATGAACGTGTTGAGGATGGTGGAGCGCGAGCTCGCCGAAGGCCCGGCGATGGCCGCGGCCCACGCCCGGCGCCTCGAACAGGTGGGCTTCACGAGTGATGCCGAGCTCGCGGCCGCCATCCGGGCCGGTGCCCTCGACCCGCGCTACGACGAGGTCAAGGCGGTGATCTATGGCAGCGTGGTCGACAAGCTGCGAGTGGCTAACCCCGAGTACCTGGAGCCCGAGGACCGCGGTTGATCGGCCCCCTGGGGGTGTCCGACGGAGGGCTCAGGCGCCCGTGGCGTGGTACCCGCCGTCGACGTGGAGCATCTCGCCGGTGGTCAGGGGGAACCAGTCCGAGAGGAGCGCTACACACGCTTTCGAGACCGCGTCGGCGTCCTTGACGTTCCAACCCAGAGGGGCGCGGTCGGCCCACACGTCCTCGAAGGTGGAGAAGCCGGGGATCGAACGGGCGGCGACGGTCTTGATGGGACCGGCAGCGACGAGGTTCACCCGGATCCCCTGGGGGCCGAGGTAGCGGGCGAGGTAGCGGGCGGTGGACTCGAGCGCGGCTTTCGCCACTCCCATCCAGTCGTAGGCGGGCCAGGCCACGGTGGCGTCGAAGTCGAGGGCGACGATCGACCCGCCCGCGCTCATCAGCGGTGCGACCGCGTCGGCGAGCGCCTTCAGGGAGTACGCGGAGACGTTCAGCGCCACACCGACGTCCTCCCAGGTGGCGTCGAGGAAGGTGCCGCCCAGGCACACCGGCGGAGCGAAGCCGATGGCGTGCAGTGCGCCGTCGACACGACCCCATCGATCTGCGAGCTGCTCGCGAAGCTCACCGGGGTGTGAGGCATCGGTGGCGTCGAACTCGAGCACCTCGGGCTCCATCGGCAGTTTCGACGCGGCGCGCCTGGTGTTCTTCATCACCTTGCCGACACTGGTGAGCAGCAGCTCCGCGCCTTGCTCCTGGGCGAGCTTGGCCACCCCGAACGCCAGTGACGCCTCGGTGAGCACACCGGTGACGACGAGACGCTTTCCTTCCAGCAGACCCATGGGACCTCCGACCGCGACGGCGGTGGGCACGTTACCGGCCACGGCGGCCATGCCTGATTCGTCGTCAGGGTTTGGACCGCCGTGTCGGGTCATCGCCTAGGGTGGCGGTGTGCAGATCGGGATTCTTGGTGCAACCGGTCCGGCGGGCAGCGGTCTCGCTGCTCGCCTGGCATCCGTGGGCTTCGAGGTGGTGGTCGGTTCACGGTCGAAGTACCGGGCCATGGAGGTGCGCGACGGGCTGCTTTCCCGCTGGGAGGGCCGGAGCCTGGCCATCGACGCGGCCGACAACGAAGGGGCCGCCGCCGCCGAGGTTGTGGTGATCGCCACGCCGTGGGACGCCGCGGCAGCCACCGCCAAGTCGGTGGCCAGGCAGCTCCAGGGCAAGGTCGTGATCTCGATGGCCAACGCCTTGGCGAAGGTGGGCCACGAGTTCCAACCGCTGGTGCCCCCGCGCGGGTCCGTGGCCGCGTCGGTGCAGGCGGCCGTGCCGAGGTCGCGGGTCGCCGCGGCCTTGCACCACGTGCCGGCCAAGGAGCTGGGCGACCTCAACGGCGCGGTGGAGAGCGACGTGCTGGTGTGCTCCGATCATCCGGCAGCCACGGAGACGACCATCGACATCGTCTCGAAGATCCCCGATCTCCGCCCGCTCGACGCCGGCGAGCTGTCGAACGCGGCGCCGATCGAGGCCTTCGCCGCCGTCCTGCTGCAGCTGAACATCCGCTACAAGACCCGGGCCGCGGTTCGCTTCACCGGCATCAACGTCGATCACTGACCGTCGAGCCCGGCGAGGGAGGTCGCCCGGCGCGTCACGGCGCCGGTACCCTGCCGGCGATGGGATCCGGTGACGGCAGCACCCTGCGCGACGAGCCGTGGCGTGACCTGCCGCCCATGCGCTTGTACGACACCGCCCGCCAGGCCATCGTGCCGTTCGAGCCGGGGCGAGTGGTCACGATGTACACCTGCGGCATCACCCCCTACGACGCGACCCATATCGGTCACGCCGCGACCTACCTCACCTACGACGTGCTGCAACGCCGCCTGCGGGACCGGGGGCACGAGACCCGCTGCGTGCGCAACGTCACCGACGTCGACGACGACATCCTCCGCAAGGCACGGCAGTTGGGCGTCCATTACCTCGACCTGGCCGCGGCCGAGACCGCCCGCTTCGACGCCGACATGGAAGCCCTCGACGTGCTGCCGTGTTGGAGCGAGCCTCGGGCCACCTCCGCCATTGCCGACATCCGTGGCTTCATCGGCATGGTCCTCGACCGGGGCCATGCCTACCAGAGTGGGGGCGCGGTCTACTTCGACGTCAGCTCCTTCGAGCGCTTCGGGCAGATCAGCCACCTGTCCCGGGACGAGATGCTCCGGCTGGCCGCGGAGCGCGGGGGGAACCCCGACGACCCGAACAAACGCGACCCGCTCGACTTCGTCCTGTGGCAGCCGTCGGCTGAAGGTGAGCCCGCGTGGGAGTCGCTGTGG
Source organism: Rhabdothermincola sediminis (assembly GCF_014805525.1). Taxonomy (NCBI): domain Bacteria; kingdom Bacillati; phylum Actinomycetota; class Acidimicrobiia; order Acidimicrobiales; family Iamiaceae; genus Rhabdothermincola; species Rhabdothermincola sediminis. The sequence continues at coordinate 93,220 of NZ_JACFSZ010000005.1, forward strand.
GGCCCTGGCCGTCCGGGATGGCACATCGAGTGCTCGGCGCTCGCGCTGCGCGAGCTCGACACCACGATCGACCTGCACGGCGGCGGATCGGATCTGATCTTCCCGCACCACGAGTGCGAGGCCGCCCAGTCGGAAGCGGCGACCGGCCAGCGTTTCGTGCGCCACTGGATGCACCAGGCGATGGTGCGGATGGGCGGCGAGAAGATGTCGAAGTCGCTCGGGAACCTGGTCTTCGTGAGCGACCTGTTGAAGAGCTTCGACCCCCGCGCCATCCGGTTGGCCTGCATCCAGCACCATTACCGCCACAGCTGGGAGTGGACCGACGACCTCATGCCCGAGGCCGCCGAGCGCCTGGAGCGCTGGCAGGCGGCGACGGCCGCACCGGCCTCGACCGCCAGCGATGACACCCTGTCCGAGGTGCGGGCCGCCCTCGACGACGATCTCGACACCCCCCGGGCGGTGGCCGCCGTGGACGCAGCGGCCAGCCGGGGAGAGAGCGTGGGGCATGCCTCGGCGCTCCTCGGCGTCGAGCTCTGATCTGAGCGGGACCAGGTTCGGGCTCGGCCGGGGCGTCCCGGCATGCGCTGTGGGAGAATCGGCGCCATGGGATCGGAGGTCGGGCAGCTCTATCCGGTGGCGAGAGCGATCCTCCGGCCCTGCTTCCGGTTCCTGTGGCGCATCGAGGTGGAGGGCCTCGAGCGGGTCCCCGACCGTGGGCCCGCGATCTTCGCCCCCAACCACCTCTCGGTGATCGATCACTTCGTTCTGGGTGCGGTGCTGCCCCGGCGGATCACCTTCGTCGGCAAGGCCGAGTACCTGGACAGCTGGAAGACGAGGCACCTGTTCCCGGCGCTGGGGATGATCCCGATCGACCGCTCCGGGGGGTCCGCGGCGGAGGCGGCGCTGGCCGCTGCGGCGAGCGTGCTGGAGCGGGGTGAGTTCTTCGGCATCTACCCGGAGGGCACCCGCTCCCGCGACGGCAAGCTCCACCGGGGGCACACCGGGGTGGCCCGGCTGGCCCTGCGGACGGGCGCGCCCATCTTCCCGGTGGGCCTCCAGGGCACCGCGGAGGTCCAGCCGCCGGACGCCCCACTGCCGAAGCCGTTCAAGATGATGCGGGTGCGCATCGGCCGGCCCATCGACGTCAGCCGCTACCGCGACCGGGCTGGCGACCGCCTGTTGCTGCGCCAGATCACCGACGAGGTCATGTACGAGATCCGCGAGCTGTCAGGTCAGGAGTACGTCGACACCTACGCCACGAAGCACGGCGAGGGCGTGCCGAGCGAGCCGGGTCGGGTGACCCACCTCTCAGGGAACGGCGTCGGGAGCGGGGAGAGCCTCCAGGTAGGCTCCGCGGTCTATGGCCGACCAGATCACGATCACGCTGCCTGACGGGACCGCGAAGACGCTCCCGACGGGCTCGACCGCCGGTGACCTCGCGGCGGCGATCGGGCCCCGGCTGGCCAAGGCTGCCGTGATCGCGAACGTCAACGGGGTGGAGCGGGACCTGGTCTGGCCGCTCGCCGACGGCGACGAGGTGGCCATCATCACCGACACCAGTGAGCGAGGGCTCTACACGATCCGCCACTCCACAGCGCACGTGCTGGCGCAGGCCGTGCTGGACCTGTTCCCGGGTGCCACCTTCGCCATCGGCCCACCGGTCGAGAACGGGTTCTACTACGACTTCGAGCTGCCCGGCGGGGCCACGTTCACCCCGGAGGACCTGGAGCGCATCGAGGCCCGCATGCGCGAGATCATCGCCGAGGAGCAGCCCTTCATCCGCGACGAGGTTCCCGAGGAGAAGGCCCTCGAGATCTTCCGCGACCACAAGTACAAGTGCGAGATCATCCGTGGCGCGGCGGAGGACCCGACATCGGTCACCGAGCGGGGGCTTGTTCGGACCTACGAGAACCCACCCCGGTTCATCGACCTGTGCCGCGGGCCGCACGTGCCGCACACCGGTCGCCTCGGTCATTTCAAGCTCATGCGGGTCGCCGGCGCGTACTGGCGCGGCGATGAGCGCAACCCCATGTTGCAGCGCATCTACGGGACCGCATGGGCCACGAAGAAGGATCTCGACGACTACCTCACCCGGCTCGCCGAGGCCGAGAAGCGGGATCACCGCAGGCTCGGCGTCGAGCTCGATCTCTTCTCGTTCCCGGAGAACATCGGCTCCGGGCTGGCGGTGTTCCACCCGAAGGGCGGGGTGGTGCGTCGCATCATGGAGGACTACAGCCGCGCGCGCCATGAGCAGGCCGGCTACGAGTTCGTGTACTCGCCGCACATCAGCAAGGCCAGCCTCTTCGAGACCTCCGGTCACCTCGAGTGGTACGCCGAGGGCATGTATCCGCCCATGGAGCTCGACGAGGGCACCGAGTACTACCTCAAGCCGATGAACTGCCCGTTCCACATCCTCATCTACAAGAGCCGGCTGCGCTCCTACCGTGAGCTGCCGCTGCGGCTCTTCGAGTTCGGGACGGTGTACCGGTACGAGAAGTCGGGCGTCGTGCACGGGCTGACCCGAGCCCGCGGGTTCGCTCAGGACGACGCCCACATCTTCACGACGAAGGAGCAGATGCCCGACGAGCTGCGTTCGCTGCTCACGTTCGTCCTGAACCTGCTGCGCGACTACGGCCTCGACGACTTCTACCTCGAGCTCTCGACCCGGCCGGAAGGCAAGGCGGTGGGCACCGTCGAGGAGTGGGAGGAGGCCACCGAGGCGCTCCGCCAGGCGGCCGAGTCGATGGGGCTCGACCTGGTCCTCGACGAGGGAGGCGGCGCTTTCTACGCCCCCAAGATCTCCGTGCAGGCGCGCGACGCCATCGGTCGCACCTGGCAGATCTCGACCATCCAGGTCGACTTCATGCTCCCGCAGCGCTTCGGTCTCGAGTACGTGGGTCCCGACGGGGAGCGCCACCGTCCGATCATGATCCACCGGGCGCTGTTCGGGTCGGTGGAGCGCTTCTTCGCCGTCCTCCTGGAGCACTACGCCGGCGCGTTCCCCGCCTGGTTGGCGCCGGTGCAGGCCCGGGTGCTGCCGGTGCGTGACGATCACGACGTCTATGCCCATCGACTGGTCGACCGGCTGGCGGCCGAGGGCTTCCGTGTCGAGTTCGTCGACGCCACGGAGCCGCTGGGCGGCAGGATCCGCAAGGCGAAGCTCGAGAAGATCCCCTACGTGCTGGTCGTCGGCGACGACGATGTCGAGCACGGCACGGTGGGCGTGAACCCGCGCGGCGGGGACGTCGAGCGGGGGGTCCCGGTGGATGACTTCATCGAGCGGCTCGCCGCGGACGTGGTCGGGCACGTCTGAGCGGCCCATGGGGGGCATCGACCATCTCTGGGCGGGTTGGCGCAGCGCCTACCTCGATGCTGCCACGTCGGGAGGGCTCGGCGGGGAGCGCACCGGCGGATCTCTGTTCGAGCGCATCCTCCACGGCGGGCAGCCCGACGAGGAGAGCTTCGTCGTCCATCGGGGCGAGCGGTGCTCCTCGATCCTCAACGCCTACCCCTACACGAGCGGACATCTCCTCGTGCTCCCCAACCGGGCGGTGGCCGAGCTGGAGGAGCTCGACGATCCCGAGATGCGTGACCTCTGGCTGGAGGTGCGCGACGCGGTGGCGGCGATCAAGCGCGCCTACCGCTGCGACGGGGTCAACATCGGCATGAACCTGGGTCGCGCTGCCGGTGCCGGGGTGCCCGAGCACCTCCACGTCCATGTGCTGCCCCGCTGGCACGGCGACACGAACTTCATGACCGCGGTCGCGGAGACCCGAGTCATGCCCGAGGCCCTGCCGGTGAGTTGGCGGAAGCTGCGTGACGCCTGGCCCACCGCCGCCACCAGATCCTGAGCAGAGGTGCGGCCGCGCAGCCCGGCCGCTACCGTCGCAGCCGCCATGTCCGACGAGCCCGACCAGCCCGACGAGGCGACACCTGCTCCGCAGCCGCCGGCCGAGCGCGAGCCGTCCCGCACGGAGCCGCTCTCCGACGCGGACATCCGCGACGCGCTCCCGGCAGATCTCGACGCCTCCGGTTACGTCGGGCCCTACCTGTTCCCGAACAACAACCGGCGCCGCATCCCCGCCATCCTCTACTGGGTCATCTCCGCGGCCTGCGCCGGCCTGTGGCTCGCCACCCGTGGCGGCGATCCCGTGCTCGTCAACAGTGGCTTCCTGGCTGCAGCCGTCGGTCTGGCGCTCGCGGGGGTGTACAGCTTCGTCACCGGATGGGATCTCGATGTCGACGAGCGTGATGCCCTGGTGGCGGCAACCCGCCAGGTCGGGTTCCCGGTCGGTCACGCGTCGGCACAGATGGGTTGGCGGGGTCTGCTCAGCCGGCCCACCTGGCGGATCCTGCTCTATTCGGCCGAGGACCCGCCGGAGAAGCGGGGGCTCGTGCTGATCGACGGTGTCAACGGCGACGTCGTGGAGTGGTTCGTGGAGGACAACCCCGAGGACTGGAGCGACCTGCGACCCTGAGCAGCGTCAGCCCCGAACCTCCCGCATGATGCGCTCGACGTCGTCGAGGCCGTCCCGGCCGGCACCCACCGCGTCCCGGGCCACCTCCAGCGCCGTGACCGATCCGCCACCCGCCACCCGGGCGGTTCGCTGCCAGGCCTTCGCCGGCAGCGTCGCGGTCCGCTCGGCGAGCGCGTCGGCGGCATCGGCGAGCAGGGTGAGCGCCTCATCGACCGACCCGGGCGGCTCGGTCTCCCAGTGACGGGACCCGCGCTCGAGCACCGCGGGGTGCAGGACGGGATCGTCGTCGACCGCGATCTGCTGGAGGGCATGCTCGAGGAGCACGAAGGTGCGCGTGAGGTCGGAGACCACCTGCACCACCGAGCGCCCGTCGCGCCCAGCGCGGTGCGCGATCTCGTCGATGTCCTCGTCATCGGCGAGGGGCCGGATCAGCGACCGGAACCGCCGCGGGTAGGAACGCAGGGCGGCGACCGCATCCGGAGGGGTGAGGTGGGACAGGTCGAGTGCGGCCACGGGCTCAGCTCGCGGTGCTCTCGGCGGCCACCGTGGCCACCAGGTTCGGGGGGAGGATGTCGTAGTGGTCGTGGCGAGCCCGGAATCGGCCCCGGCCCCCGGTCTTGGAGCGCAGGTCGATCGCGTAGCGGCGCAGCTCGGAGGTCGGGACCAGCGCCACGATCGTCTGCTCCCCGGTGTCGGCCATCTCGGTGCCCTGGACCCGGGCGCGGCGGCTGTTGAGGTCGCCCATCACGTCACCCTGCAGCTCGGAAGGGACGGTGACCTCGAGCAGGGAGATCGGCTCCAGGATCACCGGTGAGGCCTTGGCCATGGCCTCCCTGAAGGCCAGGCGGCCGGCCATCTTGAAGCTCATCTCCGAGGAGTCGACCGAGTGGTACTTGCCGTCGGTGCAAATGACCCGCACATCCACGACCGGGAAGCCGTGCACCCCTCCCTCCGCCATCGTCTCCTCGATGCCTTTCTCCACCGCCGGGATGAACTGCCGGGGAATCGCCCCCCCGACGATCTGGTCGACGAACTCGAACCCGCCGCCGCGCTCGAGTGGCTCGATACGGATCGTGGCCACGCCGAACTGCCCATGCCCCCCGCTCTGCTTCTTGTACTTCCCTTCGGCTTCCGCGCTGGCGGTGATGGTCTCACGGTACGCGACCCGCACCTCCTCGGTGTCGACGTTCACCCCGAACTTGCGCTCGAGGCGTTCGAGGGTGATCTGGAGGTGGGTTTCGCCACTGCCCTTGAGCAGGGTCTGGTGGGTCTCGTCGTCGCGCTCGACGACGATCGCCGGATCTTCCTCGACCAGGCGGTGCAGCGCGTTGGCCAACTTGTCGTCGTCGGCTTGGGTGCGAGCCCGCACCGCGATGGCCAGCACTGGCTCGGGCCACTCGATCGGCTCGACTATGACCGGAATGCCCTTGGCGGTGAGGGTGTCGCCCGTGCGTGTGGCGCTCAGCTTCGCTACCCCGCCGATGTCGCCGGCCGGCAGCTCGGTGACGTCGAGGTGCTCGCGTCCGCGCAGCGTGAACAGTCCGTGGAGTCGCTCGTCTGCCCCGGAACGGGGGTTGAGCAGGTGGTCGTCGGGCCGGATGGTCCCCGAGAGGACCTTGAACAGCGAGAGCTGCCCGACGTACGGATCGGCCACCGTCTTGAACACGAACGCCAGCGGCTCGGCTTCGGGATCGGGGGACACCGTGACGGTGGACTCGCCCGCCCGCACGGGGACCGGCGGCCGGTCGAGCGGGGAGGGCCCGATCTCGCAGAGGAAGTCGGCCAGCCGATCGATTGCCACCCGTGCGGTCGCCGAACCGCACACCACCGGGAACACCGTGGCCTGGTCGACGCCCACGGCCAAGGTCCGCTCGAGCTCTTCGGCGCTGGGCACGTCTCCGTCCAGGTACCGCTCGAGCAGCGTGTCGTCCGCCACCACGATGCCCTCGACGAGGTTGTCGTGCACCTGGTGCTCCAGGTCCTCCATGTCCTCGGGGATCTCCTCCACCGTGGCTCGGCCATCGTCGTACACGTAGGCCCGGTCGGTCAGCAGGTCGGCGACGCCCCGGAACGAGTCTTCGGCACCGATCGGCAGCTCGAGAGGCGCCACGCCGGCGCCGAAGCGGTCGCGCAGCTCGTCGAGCGTCCGCTCGAACGAGGCCCGTTCCCGGTCCAGCTTGTTCACGAAGATCATCCGGGGGATGCCCATTGCCTGGGCCGCCTTCCAGAGCCGCTCGTGCTGGACCTCCACTCCCTCGACCGCGCTCACCACGAACACCGCCAGGTCGGCCACTCGGAGCGCGGCCAATGCCTCCCCTTCGAAGTCCGCATAGCCGGGCGTGTCGATGAGGTTGACCTTGTGACCCTTCCACTCGAAGGGCGCCAGGGCGAGCGAGATGGAGATGCCCCGCTTCTGTTCCTCTGGGTCGAAGTCGCACACGGCAGCGCCGTCTTCCACCCGACCGAAGCGGGAGATGGCGCCGGCTTCCAGCAGCAGGGCCTCGGCCAGGCTGGTCTTGCCGGCACCCCCGTGACCCACCAAGGCCACGTTGCGGATCCTGTCAGGTGAGAACGGCTTCACAGCCTCCCCCTTTCCCGGGAGGCTCGACCTCCCGAGTCGCGACCGCTGGTGCGCGGAAGCGTACGCTGCACTCGGCACGGCTGCTCCGGTGAGCATGAACCCTTCGCACCGGCCGCTCTGCTGGTACCCTGGCCCGAACCCCGTCCCCGGATCAGGAGCACCACATGCTCGACGGACGTTGGCGGGCCAGCTTCGAGAAGGGTCTGCGACCCGTCGGAGCGAGCCTGCGTCGAACGGGCGTGACCGCCGATCACCTCACCACCGTCGGCGTGGTGATGAGCGTGGCCGCCGCGGTGGCCATCGGCGCCGGACAGCTCCGGTTGGGCTTCGCGCTGCTCCTGCTCACCGCGGTGCCCGATGTCCTCGATGGGGCGGTCGCCAAGGCCTCGGGCATGGCATCGCCGAGGGGCGCGTTCTTCGACTCCGTCATGGACCGGGTGTCCGACGCCTTTCTGCTCGGTGGCGTGGCCTGGTACCTCGCGGCCACCAGCAGCGGGTACTCGCCGGTCCTTCCCATGGCGGTCCTGGCCGCGACCATGCTCATCTCCTACGAGCGGGCCAAGGCGGAAGCGCTCGGCTACGACGCCAGGGGCGGGTTGATGGAGCGCGCCGAGCGGCTCGCGCTGCTGGGCATCGGCTTGCTGTTCGACGCGCTGCTCGTGCCGGTGTTGATCGTGATGCTGGTGCTCACGGTGGTCACCGCCGGGCAGCGGTTCGTGAAGGTCTGGCGCCAGGCGAGTGCCGATCGGCCGGTCGCGGCACCCACTCGCCGGCGCCGCAGCAGGCGGCGGGTCTCGCGAAGCCGCGCCACCCGGCAGGCAGCGACGTCCTGGCCGCAGCGGTTCCGCGATCGCCGGGGCTAGCGGGCGCCCGCCCACCGGCTCGTGAAGGTCGAACCGGTCTCCACCGCGTACAAGGCGGCGTACCACTTCGTCCGTAGCGTCCCGCGGCCGGTCGCGGATGCCGCCGCCCTGGCCGGCAGCGTCGTCGCCGCCGAGGTCTCGAAAGAGCGGCGTCTGCTCGTCGAGCGGAACCTGCGCCGGGTGTACGGCGACGATTTCGGGGGGCGGGACCTGCGCCGCTGCGTCGTGGCCACGTTCGCCTCGTACGCCCGTTACTGGGTGGACTCGTTCCGCCTGCCCGGTGTGTCGCTCGGTACGCTCGACGCCGGCTTCCAGTACCGGGGCTTCGATCACCTCGTGGAAGCTCGCGAGCGGGGCATCGGCCCGATCATCGTGCTCCCGCACCTCGGTGGTTGGGAGTGGGCGGGCTTCTGGTTGACCCGGGTGATGGAGATCCCGGTGACGGTGGTGGTCGAGCCGCTCGAGCCCCGGGAGCTGTTCGATTTCTTCGTCCGGTTCCGCCAGGCGTTGGGGATGAACATCGTCACTCTGGGCCCGGCGGCTGGGGCCGAGGTGCTGCGGGCCATCAAGGAGCGCCACGTGGTGTGCCTGCTCGCCGATCGCGACATCCACGGCGACGGGGTCGCGGTCGACTTCTTCGGGGAGCGCACCACCCTTCCCGCCGGTCCCGTGACCCTTGCGCTGCGCACCGGCGCGCCGCTGCACCCCACCGCCGTCTACTTCGCCGGCCACCGCCACGTCGGGGTCGTCCGTCCTGCCCTGCCCTTGGAGCGGCAGGGCCGCTTCCGAGCGGACGTGGTCCGGGGGACGCAGCGGCTGGCCCGCGAGCTGGAAGACCTGATCCGGGTCGCTCCGGAGCAGTGGCACCTCCAGCAGCCCAACTGGCCGAGCGATCACGAAGCCCTCGAAGCCATCGGAAAGTCTGCCGCCCGGCCGGGCAGGTCGGTCCCACATTGGTGACCGGCCGCGATCTGCCCGTAGCGTGACGTCGATGCGTATCGGCGTCATCTGCCCGTACAGCCTCACCGTCCCGGGTGGGGTGCAAGGCCAGGTGCTCGGGCTCGCACGCGCCTTGCGGCAGATGGGGCACGACACACGGGTGCTGGGCCCCTGCGACGGGCCGCCGCCGGACGGTGGCGTGACCCCGCTCGGCAACAGCCTGCCCACGGCGGCGAACGGTTCCATCGCTCCGATCGCCCCTGACGTCCCGGCGCAGCTCCGCACCATCCGGGCGCTGCGGGACGAAGCGTTCGACATCGTCCACCTGCACGAGCCGCTCTGCCCGGGCCCCACCCAGACCGCGCTGCTGTTCAAGTCGCAGCCCCTGGTGGGCACGTTCCACGCCGCTGGTGGGTCCGCGGCGTACCGGTGGCTGAACCCGCTGGTGCGCTGGGGTGCCAACAAGCTCGATCACCGCTGCGCGGTCTCCGAGGACGCGAAGCGCATGGCCTTCGACGCCCTGGGCGGGGAGTACGAGCTGGTGTTCAACGGGGTCGAGGTCGACAGCTTCGCCAAGGCGGAGCCCTGGCCCACTGACGCCCCCACCATCTTCTTCGTCGGGCGCCACGAGCCCCGTAAGGGGTTGGCCGTCCTGCTCGAAGCGATGGCGGAGCTCCCCGCGACCGTGCGGCTGTGGGTCGGCAGCGACGGCCCCGAGACGGCAGAGCTCAAGGCCCGCTCGGCGGGCGATCCGCGCATCGAGTGGCTGGGACGTATCTCGGATCACGAGAAGGCTCGGCGGATGCGAGCGGCCGACGTGTTCTGCGCGCCGTCTCTGCGAGGCGAGTCCTTCGGTGTGGTCCTCCTCGAAGCGATGGCCGCGCAGACCCCCGTCGTGGCCAGCGACCTGCCGGGCTACGCCAACGTCGCCCGCAAGGGTCGGGACGCGCTGCTGGTCCCGCCCGGCGAGGCTTCCGCGCTGGCCGCCGCGCTGCGCCGCATCCTCTCGGACCGGGAGTTGGCCGAGGAGCTCGTGGCCTCCGGCGAGCGCCGGGCGTCGGAGTTCTCCATGGACCACCTGGCCGAGGTCTACCTGGCGCTGTACACGAAGGTGCTCGAGCGTGCCGGCATGGCGTGAGCGACCCCTCGGTATGATGATCGGATGCTGATCGCACTGATCCTGCTCGGGATCGTCGTGCTGCTGGTGATCATCGTGATCGCCCTCTACAACAGCCTCGTGCGGCTCCGTAACCGCATCGATGCCGCGTGGGCGCAGATCGACGTACAGCTCAAGCGGCGCTACGACCTCATCCCGAACCTCGTCGAGACGGTGAAGGGCTACGCCGCTCACGAGCGAGAGACGCTCGAGAAGGTCACCCAGGCTCGGAACATGGCCGTCGCGGCGGAGGGGCCGCACCAGCAGGCCGAGGCCGAGAACGTGCTCACCGGCGCCCTCAAGTCGTTGTTCGCGGTCTCCGAGGCCTACCCGGACCTGAAGGCGAACCAGAACTTCCTGGCGCTGCAGGAGGAGCTGACCGGCACGGAGGGGCGCATCGCGTACGCCCGGCAGTACTACAACGACCAGGTCTACAAGTACAACACCAAGATCCAGACCTTCCCGGCTCTGCTGATCGCAGGCCCCTTCCGCTTCACCGAGCGCGAGTTCTTCGAGGCAGACGACGAGTCGCGGGGTCCGGTCAGCGTCTCGTTCTGATCGGGGGCTCCGCTGTACGAACAGGTCAAGCAGAACAAGCGCCGGTCCGCGGCGCTGATCCTGATCTTCGTGCTCCTGCTCACCGCGGTGGGGGCGGTGTTCATGTGGTTGTTCCAGTTCGGCTGGGCCGGCATCGCCATCGCGCTCGGGGTGGCGATCGCCATGGCGGTGGGCTCCTACTGGAACTCGGACAAGGTGGCGCTCGCGGTCACCCGTGCCCGGCCCGCGGATCCCGAGACGTACGCGCGCCTGCACAACCTCGTCGAAGGTCTCTGCATCGCCACAGGCCTGCCCAAGCCGCGCTTGTACGTGATCGACGATCCTGCGCCGAACGCCTTCGCGACCGGGCGCGACCCCAAGCACGCCGCGATCGCGGTCACTTCGGGTCTGCTCGAGAAGATGAACCGCATCGAGCTCGAGGGGGTCCTGGCTCACGAGCTGAGCCACATCAAGAACTACGACATCCTCGTCTCAACCCTCGCGGTCATCATGGTGGGCGCCATCGCGTTGATCTCGGACCTGGGCATCCGCTTCTTCGTGTTCGGGGGACGCCGCAACGACCATCAGGGCAGTGCGGGAGGCCTGATCGCGCTGATCTCACTGGTGTTCATCGCTCTGGCGCCACTCGCTGCCACACTCATGCAGTTCGCGGTGAGCCGCCGGCGCGAGTCGCTCGCCGACATGTCCGCGGTCGAGATCACCCGCTATCCACCGGGGCTGATCGCGGCGCTCGAGAAGCTCCGTGACGACCACACGGTGGTGCGGGAGAACAACCGGGCCACCGCCCATCTCTGGATCGAGGAACCGATGCCGCAGTACGAGGGCGAGAACCGGCGCAAGCACCGGTGGTCTCACCTGTTCGACACCCATCCTCCCATCGAGGAGCGGATCGCCGCGCTGCGGGAGCTGTGAGCGCGACCTCAGGTCGCCGCCGGGCCGTGCTCGCCGGCGGTGGGAGCCTGGCCGGTGGGCTCCTGGCGGCGGCGGTCTTCCTGCTTGCCGCCCGTGGCGGCGAACAGGTCGAGCAGGCCGGCCCGGGGGCACCGGTGGCCGAGACCACCACCACCGTGCCGGCACCAGCGCCGCTGGCCCCGCTGACGGGGCTCCCAGCCGACCCAGCTGCCCTCGAGCGGGTGGCGCTGGTGGTCAAGATCGACAACGCGGAGGGGCTGGCCCGCCCGCAGGCCGGTATCAACCAAGCCGATGTGGTGATCGAGGAGAAGGTCGAGGGCAACATCTCGCGCTTCGTCGCCGTCTTCCACTCCACCGACGCGCCGCTGGTGGGTCCGGTCCGCTCGGCCCGCACCACCGACCTTTCACTGATCGACGCGCTCGATCGCCCGCTCTTCGCCTATTCGGGAGCCAACCGGATCTTCCTGGAATTGGTACGAGCGGCCCCCTTAGTCGATGTCGGCTTCGATGCGGCGCCGTCCGACTACGAACGGCTCCCCGGCCGCAAGGCACCGAACAACCTGTTCACTTCCACGCCCGCGCTGTGGGCCCGGGCACCCGCCGGCGGCTCACCGCCCGCCCCGTTCGCGTCGTTCGCCGCGCCGGGCTCGCGAGCCGTGCCGCCGGCCGGGGCCCTCCCGGCCGCCACCGGGGGGTTCTCGTTCGGGGCCACCGGGACCAGGATCGAGTACCGCTGGGACCCGAGCCGGCGGGGCTGGCTCCGCTGGCAGAACGGGACGGAGCACGTCGACACCGACGGCTCCCAGGTCGCGCCGGCGAACGTGATCGTCCAGTTCGTGCGCTACGTGGACTCGGGGGCACGCGACTCGGCGGGCAACCCCGTGCCGGAGGCCGAGACGACGGGGGAGGGGGACGCGCTGGTGTTCACCGAGGGAGCGGTGATCGCCGGGACGTGGTCCCGACCCGATCCCACCCGGATGGCGGCGTACCAGGATGCCGCCGGCCAGCCCGTGACGCTGACCGCCGGCCGCACGTGGGTGGCGCTGGTGCCGGTGGGCACGAACGTCGACGTCGGCTGAGCCGGTTGGGGCTGGGCCCTTTGGCTCATTTCTCGCGATCGGTGCTGTCGATGGCACCACACGTGGCGCGCGGCTCCGCCGCGCAGGGCGCTATACGGGCCAGAGTCGTTGACCGACCGTGCGGTTCGGCACCGAGTGCGTTCGACCGACCCGTCTGAGGGATCCACCACCGCGACTCGCGAGCTTCCTACAGTGCAGGCCCGGGTGGAGACCTGGGTCCCGGCCCGCCGGGTCATGACGGAGGTTCACGTGCGTCGACGCTCTCGGCTTCTCGCCCCGCTCCCGGGCGCTGCTCTGATCGCCTCGCTCGCCCTGCTCAGCACCTCGTGTGGCGATGGCACCAAGCCGGTGGAGGCTGCTGCTCCCCCCTCGTCGGCTGCGCCGGCCACCAACAGCCCGACCACCTCGACAGCTCCGGCCCCGACCTACCCGCTCACGGGCCTGCCGATCGACGATCCGGCCGCGGCGGGCCGGCCGGTGGTGGTGGTGAAGATGGACAACAGCCCCGATGCCCGCCCGCAGGACGGCATCAACGAGGCCGACGTGGTCTACGAGCTGCTCGTCGAAGGGATCACCCGCTACGCGCTCGTGTACCACTCGCAGCTTCCCGACCGGGTCGGGCCGGTCCGCTCCGGTCGGAGCTCCGACCCACCGCTGCTGGCCAACCTGAACCGGCCGTTGATCGCCTGGTCAGGTGGGAACCCCGGGGTGACGGCCGAGATCCTCGGGGCGGCGCACAACGGGTTCCTCGTCGACGCCGGCTACAACGCGTTCCCCGGCGACTACTGGCGCGACGGCGCTCGCCGGGCGCCGCACAACCTCTACACGGCCCTCGGCCCGCTCCGCGACCACGCAGCGCCGGAGGGAGCCACGGCGCCGCCCCCCCTTTTCGAGTACGCGACGCCCGGTGAGGTCTCGACCCAGGGGGTCGAGGCGGCAGGGGCGGTGATCGACTTCGGCCTGAGCGTGCGGGCGGAGTACGTGTGGGACGCGGAGCGCAGCGGCTGGGACCGCTTCCAGATCGACGAGCGCCACCCCCGGCCCGAGAGCGCCACCGTGGACGGCGCTGGCGTCCAGGTGTCGCCCCCCAACGTCGTCATCCTGTTCCTCGACTACGGGACCAGCCCGGCGGACGCTCGCTCGCCGATGGCGGTGAGCACCGGGAGCGGGCAGGCCTTGGTACTCACCCGCGGGAGGGTGATCAGCGGGACCTGGGAGCGGCCCACACCGCTGGACCGCTGGACGCTGCGAGATGACGCGGGCAATCCCATCAAGCTTGCCCCCGGGCGCACCTGGGTGGCACTCCCGCGTACCGGCGCCCCGGTGCTCCCGCTCGACGCGTCGACCGCCGCCGAGCTGCTCATGTATCGCCGCTGACCTGGTGCGACCGGCAATCACTGCCGGGAGCCGTGCCCGTCGGCCGTAGACTGGCGGCATGGCAGACCACACCACCGACCCGGCCTCCGGGCGCGAGACCGGCACCATGCTGGTCAAGCGAGGCTTGGCCGAGATGCTCAAGGGCGGCGTCATCATGGACGTCGTCGATCCCGACCAGGCGAGGATCGCCGAGGACGCGGGCGCGGTGGCGGTCATGGCCCTCGAGCGGGTACCGGCCGACATCAGGCGAGACGGCGGGGTGGCGCGCATGAGCGACCCCGAGATGATCGAGGGCATCAAGGCCGCCGTGACCATCCCGGTCATGGCCAAGGCCCGGATCGGCCACTTCGTGGAGGCCCAGATCCTGCAGGCGCTCGGGGTCGACTACGTCGACGAGAGCGAGGTCCTCACGCCTGCCGACGAGGCGCACCACATCGACAAGTGGGCCTTCACCGTGCCCTTCGTGTGTGGGGCCACCAACCTGGGCGAGGCGCTCCGGCGCATCGGTGAGGGTGCAGCCATGATCCGTTCGAAGGGAGAGGCAGGCACGGGCAACATCGTCGAGGCCGTCCGACACCTGCGCTCGATCCTCGGCGACATCCGGCGCCTGACGCAGGCCGATGCCGCCGAGGTCTTCGACTGGGCGAAGCGGCTGCAGGCTCCCTTGCCTCTCGTGCAGGAGGTGGCGGGGACGGGCCGCCTACCCGTCCCGCTGTTCTGCGCGGGGGGCATCGCCACCCCTGCCGACGCCGCGCTGGTCATGCAGCTCGGCGCCGAGGCGGTCTTCGTCGGCTCGGGGATCTTCAAGTCGAGCGAGCCCGCTCGCCGGGCCCGGGCCATCGTGGAGGCCACGACGAACTACCGCGACCCCGAGATCCTGGCGAAGGTGAGCCGCGGTCTGGGTGAGGCCATGCCGGGCCTCGAGATCGGCGGCCTCGACACGAAGCTGGCTGAGCGGGGCTGGTGATCTCGCCACGAGCGTGGCTCGTGACTCCGGCGGTGCCGTGGCGGTGAAGGTCGGTGTGCTCGCGTTGCAGGGTGCCTTCGCCCTGCACACCCGCGCGCTCGAGCGACTCGGTGTCGCGGCCATCGAGGTCCGCACGCAGGAGGATCTCGTTGGGGTCGACGCACTGGTCATCCCGGGAGGGGAGTCCACCGCGATCTCCAAGCTCCTGGAGGCCAACCACCTGTTCGACGCGATCGCGTCGCGGCTTGCGGGTGGGATGCCGGCTCTGGGAACCTGCGCCGGCATGATCCTCCTGGCCAACGACGTGCTCGACGGTCGGGCAGACCAGCGGTCGTTCGGGGCGCTCGACATCGCGGTCAGGCGCAACGCGTTCGGCCGCCAGGTCGACTCCTTCGAAGCCGAGGTGCACGTCGCCGCCATCGGTGACCAGCCCTTCCACGGGGTCTTCATCCGAGCTCCATACGTCGAGTGGTCGGGTCCGGGGGTCGAGGTGCTCGGCGTCATCGACGGTCGGCCGGTGGTGTGCCGGCAGGGTCCCGTGCTCGCCACCGCGTTCCACCCCGAGCTCTCGGACGATCTGCGCATCCACGAGCTGTTCCTGTCCGGATCGCACGCCGTGACGGACACACCGGAGAGGTAGAGGCGAATGTCGGGTCATTCCAAGTGGGCCACGATCAAGCACAAGAAGGGCGCGCAGGACAAGGCGCGCGGGAAGCTTTTCGCCAAGTTGATCCGGCAGGTCGAGGTGGCAGCACGCGAGGGGGGTGGCGACCCCGATGCCAACCCGACGCTGCGCACCATGTACCAGAAGGCCCGTGACAACTCCGTCCCCCTCGACACCATCGAGCGGGCCATCAAGCGCGGCACCGGTGAGCTCGAAGGCGTCACCTACGAGTCGATCACCTACGAGGGCTACGCGCCCAATGGCGTGGCCGTGCTCATCGACGTGCTCACCGACAACCGCAACCGGACCGGGTCGGAGATCCGATCGCTGCTCAAGAAGAACGGTGGCTCCATCGCGGAGCCGGGTTCGGTGGCATGGCAGTTCGAACGCAAGGGCGTGGTGATCGTGCCGAAGTCCGTGGAGGAGGACGACATCATGCTCGCCGCGCTCGACGCCGGCATCGAGGACCTCACCGACGAGGGAGACACCTGGCGGGTCACCTGCGCACCGGGCGATCTCCCCGCGGTGCGCGCCGCGCTCGAAGCCGAGGGGATCGCGTTCGAGTCGGCGGACACCACGATGCTGCCGACCACCACCGTCCCGATCGAGACCACCGAAGCGGCCAAGGCGGTGTTGCGGGTCATGGACGCGCTCGAGGACAACGACGACGTGCAGGACGTCTACGCGAACTTCGACATCCCTGACGAGATCCTCTCCGGGATGTCGGTGGAAGCCTGACCGTGCCCCTGGGCATCGGCGAGCCCGCACCGGACTTCACGCTGCCCGGCACCGACGGCACGGCCGCGGGGAGGCGGTCGTACTCGCTCTCGGAGCTCCACGGTCAGCCCGTGGTGCTGGTGTTCTACCCGGCTGACCGCTCGCCGGTGTGCACCGTCCAGCTCGCGACGTACAGCGCGGACATCGGCCGGTTCGCCACCCTGGGCGCCGCGGTGCTGGCGATCAGCCCCCAGTCGGTCGACGAGCACGAGGCCTTCGCTGCGGCGGAAGGGGGGTTCGCGTTCCCGCTCCTGTCCGACGAGGACAAGGCGGTCGGCCGTGCCTACGGGATCCTCGGCCCGCTCGGCTTCTACCGCCGCTCCGTGTTCGTGATCGACGGCGACGGCGTGGTCCGTTGGGCGCACCGGTCGCCCTCGGGCCTGACGTTCCGCTCGGTCGACGAGCTGGTCGACGTCCTGGGCTCCCTCCCCGCCACCTGACCCGAGCCCGGGGTCGCGGCCTGCTCCCCGCGCTCCGGAAGGTCTCGGTGGTCGGCCGCTCCGCCGGCGGGCCGAATCGGGGCCCTACTGCTCGTTCGCCACGCCGAGCAGGCGGGCTCGGGTGAGCGATCGGAAGCCGGTGGCGAGGCTGGTCAGGGCGATGGCCCAGGCGATGACCCCGATGGTCAGCGAAAGCACCGGTGTCCCGGAGCCCAGCAGCGCACCGGTGGACTGCCCGTAGGCGATGAGGATGAGCGGCAGGGTCACCAGCCCGGATGCCTGCTGTGCCGCGGCAGTGCTCTTGACCCGTGCGGACAGTCGCAGCACCAGCGAGAGCGCCAAGGCGAGGAACGGGGGCAGCACCCAGATGATCAGCAGCCACCACGACGGGGTCGGGAAGAACCAGCCGCCGACGTCCGGGCCCACGATGGTGTTCACCAGCAGCGAGTAGACCCCGAAGCCCACGACGGTGGTCACGTAGCCGGGTATCAGGCTGGCGAGGAGCTTGCCGAGGTAGATCTCGCGGACGTCCGCCGGGGAGTGGGCCAGGAACTCCCCGGTGCCGCGCTCGCGCTCGCCCACGATCGTGGAGGCGCCCACCGCGGTGGAGATGGTGAGGGGTACCACCACCGCTATGGGGGCGAACAGGTACACCGCCAGCACGTAGGACACCTGGGTCTGTGCCGGTGCTTGCGGCACCGCGTCCTGCGCGGACTTCGGGAGCATCTCGAGCGCCTGGGACACCTGCTGGACGGCGTCGACGTTCCCGAGGTTGTTGATGATCGAGAGCATCAACGCCGGCACGCCGACGAAGAAGAACCCGCCGAGCAGCACCATCGGGATCCAGAAGTCCTTCGACTGGACGAGCTGCTTCAGGTCCGTGCGCATGACCGTGAACATCCGCTGGGTGTTCACGGCTGGACTCCCACGGCCTGTGCCCGGCGTTCGGCTCGTACCGCGAAGTAGAGGTCCTCGAGGGTGGGCTGGTGCGGCTCGACCCGGGTGAGCCGCACCCCTTCCGCCGCCAGCCGGGAGATCAGGTCAGGCACCCGTCGGAGATCGTCGAGCTGCAGCTCGACCCGTGGGCCTCTCGCGGTCTCGACGTGCTGGAGGGAGAGGACTCCCTCCCAGTTGCGGGCCCGGTCGAGCATCGAGGGATCCTCCGCGTCGAGGTGGACGGTGTCGTGGGGCCAGTAGCGGCGGGTCAGCTCCTCCTGGGTCCCGGTGAGCAGATCGCTGCCGTTCTCGAGGACCACGATCTGGTCGGCGAGGCCCTCCGCCTCGATCAGCAGGTGGGTGCACATGATCACCGTGCGCCCGTCGGAGGTCATCTCCCGGATGAGCTCGAGCACCGCGTGGGAGGACTCCGGATCCAGCCCCGACGTCGGTTCGTCGAAGAGCAGCAGCTCGGGATCGTGCAGCACCGAGCGGGCCAATGCCAGGCGGGTCTTCATCCCCGTCGAGTAGCCGCCCACCTGTTGGTCGAGCGCCTCGAGGATCCCGAACCGTGCCGCCGCCTCCCGGATGGGGCCGACCGCGTTGCGGCCGAGGCCGTAGAGCTCCGCCGCGTACTGGAGGTTGTCCCATCCCGACAGGCGGTCGTAGAGGGCGGGTTTCGCCGACACCACCCCGCATCGCCGGCGCACCTCCTCACCGAGGACGTTCGGGTCCGCCCCGAAGGTGCGCACGTAGCCCCGGTCGGCGTTCAGCGCGCCGGTGACGATGCGGATGGCGGTGGTCTTGCCGGCACCGTTCGGACCCAGCAGCACCGTGATGCGGCCGCGGGGGACGAGGAGGTTGAGATCGGACAGCGCGGGGACCCGTCCGAACCGGCGGGTCACGTTGCGCACCTCGACGACCAGGTCCGGGTCCAGGACGGAGGCGCCGATCCCCGGCGAGGGCGCGGGTTCGGTCGTGGTGGTCACAAGGATTCATCGGCAGCAGCCTCAGCTCCTGTAGCACCCAGCGGGCGCGAGCCCTCCGGCTGGCGGGGTGTGCTGGCAGCGGAGGCTCTGGCGGGACGGTCCACCCATGGGCGGTCCCCGGCCGCTAGCGTCGTACAGGTGTTCGTCCTCGGCATCGACCCCGGTGTGTCCCGGTGCGGCTACGCGGTCATCGAGGAAGGCGGGAGAGGTGGTGGCCGCGCCGTGGCAATCGGGGTACTCACCACGCCGGCGAGTTCGCCGATCCATCACCGACTGGCGGAGCTCCAGCGGGAGCTCCGGGCCCTGCTGGCGGAGTTCCGGCCGGCGGCGGTCGCCGTGGAGCGGGTCCTGTTCTCCATCAACGTCCGCACGGCGATGGCCGTCGGACAGGCGAGCGGACTGGCCATGGCCGAGGCCGCGGCCGCGGGCTGTGAGGTGGCGCAGTACTCGCCCAACGAGGTCAAGCAAGCCGTCGCGGGCTATGGCGGCGCGACCAAGGCACAGGTGCAGCGCATGGTGCAGACCCTCCTCGATCTGCCCGCCGTCCCGCACCCACCGGATGCTGCCGACGCCGCGGCGGTGGCGCTGTGCCACCTCGCGATGGCGCCACTGCACGCGGCCACAGCCAGGGGGGTCAGGCCGTGATCGGCTCGCTGCGGGGCACGCTGGTCGAGCGGGCTGGCGACGGTGAGCTGCTCGTCGAGGTGGCCGGCGTCGGCTACCGGGTGACGGTCACCCCCACCACGGTGGTGGAGGCGGGCGAGCCGGGCGACGAGGTGTTCCTCTACGTCCACCACCACCGCCGCGACGACGTCGAGACCCTCTACGGGTTCCTGTCCCGCGAGGAGCGAGCGTGCTTCGAGGCGCTGATCGGCGCCCACGGGGTAGGCCCGGCGCTGGGCCTCGCCATCCTCGCCGTCCACTCGCCGCCGGCGCTGCAGCGGGTGCTGGCCGACGACGACCTGGCCGCGCTCTGCCTCGTGCCGGGCATCGGCAAGAAGACCGCGGCCCGCCTGCTGGTCGAGCTCAAGTCACGCCTCGACGTGCCGGGCCTCGAGACCGCGGCGACGGCTTCGTCGGATGCGGGCGGGGGTGGCCGGGCCGCGCGGTCCGCCCGTGCCGATGTCCGCGACGCGCTCGCGAACCTCGGCTACGCGCCCGACGAGGTGGTCGACGTGGTACGTGAGCTGCCCGACGACGGCGATCCCGCCGAGCTGCTGAAGGTGGCGCTGCAACGGCTGGCGGTGGGTTGATCCGGAGGGTGCGATGCGCGACGAGCTCTTGAGCCCTGACCCGACCCCCGACGACCTCGAGCTCGAGCTCGCGGACGATGCAGGCCTGCGACCTCGCCGGCTCGAGGACTTCGTGGGCCAGGGAGAGCTGAAGGAGCACCTGGCGATCATCCTGGAGGCGGCCCGCCGCCGTGGCCAGGCCGTCGACCACCTGCTCTTCGCCGGGCCTCCCGGTCTGGGCAAGACCACCCTCGCGGCCATCGTCGCCGTCGAGATGGGTGTCACCCTCCACGTGACCTCCGGCCCCGCGCTGGAGCGGGCCGGCGATCTGGCCGCGATCCTCACCCGCCTCGACGAAGGCGACGTGCTGTTCATCGATGAGATCCACCGCCTGTCGCGCAACGTCGAGGAGGTCCTCTACCCGGCGATGGAGGACTTCCAGCTCGACATCGTGCTGGGCAAGGGTCCAGCCGCCCGGTCGATCCGCCTCGACCTGCCACGCTTCACCCTCGTGGGTGCCACCACGCGCACGGGCCTCATCACCGGCCCGCTCCGGGACCGCTTCGGGCTGGTGGCCAGGCTCGACTACTACACCGCGCCCGAGCTGGAGGCGATCGTCAACCGGGCCGCTGGCATCTTGGGGGTGGCCGTCGACGCCGACGGCGCGGCAGAGATCGCCCGTCGGGCCCGAGGCACCCCGCGCATCGCCAACCGGTTGCTGCGGCGGGTGCGCGACTTCGCCGAGGTGCGGGGCGACGGGGCGGTTGACACCGCCACCGCCCGGGATGGCCTGGCCCTGTTCGGGGTCGACGATCTGGGGCTGGACAAGGTCGATCGGGCCATCCTGGCTGCGGTCTGCGAGCGTTTCGGTGGAGGGCCGGTCGGCCTGTCGACGTTGGCCATCTCGGTGGGTGAGGCCACCGAGACCGTGGAGGACGTGTACGAGCCGTTCCTCATCCAGCAGGGGCTGCTCATGCGCACCCCTCGGGGCCGGGTGGCGATGCCCGCGGCCTGGCGCCACCTGGGCCTGGCCGCGCCGCCCGGCGCACCCCTCGTCGCCGCCGACGAACCCCCGAGCCTGTTCGGTTGAGACCGGCAGCCGGCGCCGAGGGTCGTAGCCTGGCCGCCGGTGGACAGCACAGCGTTCGACTACGAGCTCCCGACTGAGCGCATCGCCCAGGAGCCGCTGGCGGTGCGCGACGCGGCCCGGCTGCTGGTCGATCGCGGTCCCGGGACCGAGCCGGCCGACCGCACGGTGCGCGACCTGCCGTCGCTGCTCGAGCCCGGGGATCTGGTGGTGGTCAACCGCACCCGCGTCCTCCCGGCGCGGCTGCGCCTGCGGCGCCGCAGCGGCGGGGCGGCCGAGGTGCTGCTGCTGGAGGAACAGGCCGACGGCACGTGGCGAGCCCTGGTGCGGCCAAGCCGCAAGCTCCGGGTGGGCGAGTGGTTGACGAGCGACGACGGGTCGCTGCAGGTGGAGCTGGGCGACGACCACGGTGAGGGCCTGCGCACCGTGCACCTGGCGGCCTCCGGCGGCCGGTCGGTGCTGGACACCCTGGACGCGGTGGGCGAGGTGCCCCTCCCGCCCTACATCCACCGCCCCCTCGCGGATCCCGAGCGGTACCAGACCATCTTCTCGGCGGGAGGCGGCTCGCTCGGCGAGTCCGTGGCCGCGCCCACCGCAGGCCTCCACCTCACCGAGCGGGTGCTCGACGAGCTGTCACGGCGCGGCATCCAGGTGGTGTCGCTCGAGCTCGCGGTGGGGATCGGCACCTTCCGGCCCCTCAGCGCGGGCAAGGTCGAGGACCACGTCATGCACGCGGAGCACTACCGCATACCCGAGGCCACCTGGGCCCGACTGGAGCGGGCCTCGCGGGTGGTGGCCATCGGCACCACCACCGTGCGGGCGCTGGAGAGCGCGGCGGTGACCGGCCAGCTCGAAGGGCGCACCGAGCTGTTCATCCACGGTGACTACCCGTTCGCGGTCGTGGATCGGCTGATGACCAACTTCCACCAGCCGCGGTCGTCCCTGCTGGTGATGATCGACGCCTTCGTCGGCTCACGCTGGCGGGCGCTGTACGACCACGCCCTCGGCCACGGCTATCGATTCCTCTCCTTCGGCGACGCCATGCTCCTCACCCGCCACGACCGCTGGGTCCCGGGGGCATGACGGAGCTCATCGTCGAGGCCACCGACGGCCCGGCGCGCACCGGGTGGGTGGCGACGTCGCGGGGCCGCTTCCGGACGCCGTGCTTCATGCCGGTGGGCACCCGAGGAGCGGTCCGCACGCTCGCCGCGACCGACCTCGAAGGGCTCGGTACGCAGGTGATGCTCGCCAACACCTACCACCTCATGCTCCGCCCCGGCGCCGCCGTGGTCGCCGAGCTCGGCGGCATCCACGGCTTCGCCGCCTGGCCGGGCCACGTGCTCACCGACTCCGGCGGCTACCAGGTGTTCTCCCTCGGGCCGAAGGTGGACGAGGGCGGGGTGACGTTCCGCTCCACTTACGACGGCAGTACCCACCGGCTGACCCCTGAAGGCGCAGTGCGGATCCAGCAGCAGCTCGGAGCGGACATCCAGATGGTGCTCGACGTCTGCCCGCCGCTGCCCTCCCCACCCGAGGTGCTGCGCGTGGCCGTCGATCGCACCACGGCGTGGGCTGTCCGGGCCAAAGCCGCGTTCGCGCCGTTCCGTGAGTGCGGCTCGCCCCAGGCGCTGTTCGGCATCGTCCAGGGAGGGGTCGATCCCGCGCTGCGCAAGGAGAGCGCGATCCGCACCGTCGAGGTCGGCTTCGACGGCTACGGGATCGGCGGGCTGTCGGTGGGGGAGAGCCGGGCGGAGATGCTCGAGGCGCTCGAGGCCACGTTGACGCACCTGCCCATGGGGCAGGTGCGCTACCTGATGGGCGTGGGTGACCCGCTGGGCATGATCGAGGCCATCCGTCTCGGTGTCGACCTCTTCGACTGCGTGCTGCCCACCCGGCTGGCCCGGCACGGATCGGTCCTCACCTGGACCGGTCGGATGAACCTGCGCAACGAGCGCTACGCCCGCGACCCGGCCCCGCTCGACCCTGAGTGCGGGTGCGAGGTCTGTGCCCGCTATTCGCGCGCCTACCTCCGGCACCTGCTGCGGGTCCAGGAGCCCACCGCCCCCCGGTTGCTCACCATCCACAACCTGTCGTGGACCTTTGCGCTGATCGACGAGTGTCGCCGAGCCATCGCCATGGGCACCCTCGAGGCGCTTCGCGACCGGGTCGCCGACCACTGGGGGTGATCGAGGAGCCCGGGGGACGGGGCCGAAGTGGCCTGCAGGACGGGCTGGGCTAACCTGCTCCACGCCCGAGTTCGCCCATCCCCCCGGATCCTCATGGCCACCATCATCTTCCTGGTCCTCTTCATCTTGATGTGGGCGGTGCTGATCGTTCCCCGCCAACGCGAGTTGAAGCGCCACCAGGCGCTGATGACCCAGCTCGCCGAGGGGGACGAGGTGATGCTGGGATCGGGCGTGTACGGCACCATCACCGACCTCGAGGACGACCTCGCCCGGCTCGAGGTCGCCCCCGGGGTGGAGATCAAGGTGGCCAAGCGTGCGATCGCGGCGAAGGTCGAGGGTTTCGGTGAGCTGGCTGCCGCCGACGAGGCGCAGTTCGACATGACCGACGACCCCGTCAAGCGCAACGACTCCACGGGACGGTAGCCCCGTGCGGCGCCGGCGTGGTCTCGCCTCCCTCATCGTGTTCGTGGCCGTGGCGCTCGGCGCGCTCGGCTACACGCTCGCGGTCGGCAACAGCCCCCTGCTCGGTCTGGACCTGCAAGGCGGGGTGTCGGTCGTGCTCCAGCCGAAGGAGCAAGTCGACAGCGACGCCCTGGACCAGACCATCAAGGTGATCCGCCAGCGGGTCGATGCCCTCGGCGTCGCCGAGCCGGAGATCACCCGCCAGGGCAACACCGTCCTGGTCCAGATCCCCGGGGTCAAGGACAAGGACCGGGCGATCGAGCTCGTGGGACAGACCGCCGAGCTGCGGTTCCGGCCGGTCCTTGCCCAGTACGCCCCGACCCCACCGGCGAGCGAGGACGGCGGTACGGTGCCATCCGACTCGACCGTCCCGACCGACTCCACCACCACCACTCCGGCCGATCCGGGCTCCGCCGGCCAGCAGGGCGACGGATCCTCAGGGTCGTCTGATCAGCCGGCCACCACCGACTCGTCGGTCAGCGCGCCCGCGCCGAGCTCGACCGAGGCCGGCCTCGGCGTCCGCGGCGCCGCGCCGGGCGAGCAGGCGTTCGGGCGCCAACCTGGCGACGGGCTCACCGACACCGGTGTGCCGACCGACTCCAGCCCGAGCACCGTGGTGGGCGACGGAGCGGTGGCCACCGACGGTTCCGGCACGGTCAGCACTGGCGAGGCCGGTGCCACGTCCGCGCCCGGGCTGCCCTCCCTGCCTCCCGACGTCTGCCGCACCGGGGTACCGAGCGACCAGGACCTGCCCGATCAGCAGGTCGTGCTCCCGCAGTGCGATCCCCGCACGGGCGAGCTGGTGGCGGTGTACCTGCTCGGCCCCACCCTCCTCACCGGCGACGCGCTGGAGACGGCCCGGGCCACCCTCAGCTCGCAGGGCAAGTGGGTGGTCAACCCGGTGTTCAAGCCGGGCGCCGATGGCATCGACAAGTTCAACGCCGCGGCCAGCCAGTGCTACAGCGGCGGCACCACCTGCCCAGCTCAGGGCGGGGGCAAGGGCCGGTTGGCGATCGTGCTGGACGGGCGGGTGGTGTCCGCTCCCTCGATCAACGAGCCCTCGTTCAGCCGCGACCAGATCGAGATCTCGGGGGACTTCAACGAGCGCACCGCCCGGGACCTGGCCACGGTGCTCAAGTACGGCGCGCTACCCGTCGAGCTGGAGCGCCAGCAGGTCCAGATCGTCTCCGCCACCCTCGGCCGAGACGCCCTCACCGCCGGGCTGTGGGCAGGCCTGGTCGGGTTCGCCCTGGTCACCCTCTACATGGTGGCGTCCTATCGGCTGCTCGGCGTGCTGGCGATCGTCAAGCTCAGCCTGGAGGCCGCGTTGCTGTGGTCGATCATCTCCTACCTCGGGGAGAACAACGGGTTGGCGCTGACCTTGGCCGGCGTCACCGGCCTGATCGTCTCCATCGGCATCTCGGTCGACTCGAACGTCGTCTACTACGAGCACATGAAGGAAGACGTCCGCCACGGGCGCACCGTGCGCTCGGCGACCGACAAGTCTTTCGTCTCCGCGTGGAGCACGATCGTCAAGGCCGACGTCTCCTCGCTGATCGCCGCAGGGCTGCTCTGGTGGCTCACCGTGGGGCCGGTACGGGGCTTCGCCTTCTACCTGGGACTCTCCACCCTGCTCGACCTGATCGCGTCCTACTTCTACATGCGCCCCGCGGTCGGCTACGTCACCCGTAGCGGCGTGGCTGCCCGCAAGCCACGCTGGTTCGGTCTCCCGGCGCCGGAGGCCGAGCCGGGCGCGACCCCCGCCGTGCCACCGCGGGAGAAGGCGACGGTGGGGACATGAGCGGCGCCGGAGGTGGCCTCGCTCGCCTCATGCGGGGGGAGACCCAGATCGACTTCCGGCGGTGGTGGGCTCGCGGCCTGGTGTTCTCCGCGGTTCTGCTGGTGGCCAGCCTCGGCTCCCTGCTCACCCGTGGGCTGAACCTGGGCATCGACTTCAAGGGTGGGGTGTCGTTCGAGCTGCCCGCCCCCGGGGTGTCGGTGGCCGCGGCCAGGGACGCGCTGGACGGCGTCGGGCAGGCAGGGGCCAAGATCCAGGTCGTCGGGGACGGAACGCTGCGGGTGCAGGGGCCGACGGAGTCGCCGGAGAAGTCCGCCGAGACCCGGCAGGTCCTCGCGGACCTCGCCGGGGTGAACCCGAGCGAGGTGAACGTCAGCGAGGTCGGCCCCTCGTGGGGGGACGAGATCACCCGGTCCGCGATGCGGGCGCTGGTGATCTTCCTGGTCGCGATCCTCGTCTACCTGTCGCTGCGGTTGGAGTGGCCGATGGCGCTGGGAGCGCTGGCCGCGGTGACCCACGACGTGCTGGTGAGCGTCGGGGTGTATTCGATCTTCCAGTTCGAGCTCACCCCGGCAACGGTGATCGCTTTCCTGACCATCCTCGGCTACTCGATCTACGACACCATCGTCGTTTTCGACAAGGTGAAGGAGAACGAGGGTCGCGTCGGCCTGTCGGGGCGGATGACCTACACGGAGATGGTCAGCCTCTCCATGAACCAGGTCATGCCTCGTTCGCTGAACACGACCATCACCTCGATCATGCCGGTGATCTCGATCCTGGTGGTGGGTGCCTGGTGGCTAGGCGCGGTGACCCTGCAGGAGTTCGGTCTGGCGCTGTTCGTGGGGCTGCTGGCCGGTGCTTACTCGTCGATCTTCGTCGCCGCGCCCACACTGGTGGCCATCAAGGAGCGCCAGCAGCGGTACCGCTCGATCCGCGAGCGGGTGCTCGCCAGCCGGGCGTCCTCCCGGAGCCCCGTCGAGGGGGAGCCGCCAGCCGCGCCGGAGGCGGCGTCCACCGCGACCCGCGCACCGTCTTCGCCCGGCCGTCCTGCCGGGGCCAGCGCGGTCACCTACAGCGGTGCGATCCCACCCCGGCCTCGCAAGAAGGGCAAGCGTCGCTGAGCAGCGGCGGCCTGGTCGACCGCGTCGGTGCGACCCTGGCCGGAGACCGGCGGAGCGGGTCTGCGGTGCCGGGGGCTTCGGGCCCTACCATGGTGTTGGTAGCGCTGGTACGCAGGAGGAGGTAGCGCGCGAGTGGCCACCGTCGATCGGGTGCTCCCGTGGCGCCGCCACAGCGCGCCCCCGTCGGAGGAGGTCGCCCCGCTCGTCGCCGCCTACCGCGAGCACCACCCCCGGGCCTCCACCGCGACCATCGCCCGGGCCTACGAGGCGGCCGCGGCAGCGCACCGTGGCCAGACCCGCAAGTCGGGCGAGCCGTACGTCACCCACCCGGTGGCGGTGGCCAAGATCGTCGCCGAGTTGGGCCTCGACGACGTGACGATCGCCGCTGCGCTGCTCCACGACGCGGTCGAGGACACGGGCATGACCCTCGCCGCGATCGAGTCCGACTTCGGCGAGGAAGTGGCCGCCATCGTCGACGGGGTCACCAAGCTGGACCGCATCAAGTTCGACTCGAAGGAGGCCCAGCAGGCCGCCACGATGCGCAAGATGCTCGTGGCGATGGCCAAGGACCTCCGGGTCCTGATCATCAAGCTCGCCGACCGCCTGCACAACATGCGCACCATCGCGGCCATGCCGGCGTGGAAGCAGGAACGCACCGCACAGGAGACGCTCGACATCTACGCCCCGCTCGCGCACCGGCTCGGGATGCAGGACATGAAGCAGCAGCTCGAGGACCTGGCCTTCGCCGCCCTGCACCCGAAGCGCTATGCCGAGATCGACCACATGGTCGCCACTCGCACCCCTGAGCGGGAGATCTACCTGTTCCAGGTCGTGGACGAGGTGCGGGAGCGGTTGAAGGAGCTGCGCATCACCGCCGAGGTGACCGGCAGGCCGAAGCACTACTGGTCGATCTACGAGAAGATGGTTGTGAAGGGCAAGGAGTTCGACGACATCTTCGACCTGGTCGGCATACGGGTGCTGGTCGACACGGTGAAGGACTGTTACGCCGCGCTGGGTTCGATCCACGCGACGTGGAAACCGGTGCAGGGCCGGTTCAAGGACTACATCGCCATGCCCAAGTTCAACCTCTACCAGTCGTTGCACACGACGGTCGTCGGTCCGCAGGGCAAGCCGCTCGAGGTGCAGATCCGCACCAGGGAGATGCACAGCCGGGCCGAGTACGGGGTGGCGGCTCACTGGAACTACAAGGACAACCACGCCTCGACCGCGGACCTGGCCTGGCTGAACCGGATCGTCGACTGGCAGCGCGAAACCGAAGATCCGGGCGAGTTCATGGCCAACCTGAAGGTCGACCTCGAGCAGGACGAGGTGTTCGTCTTCACCCCGAAGGGCCGGGTGATCACGCTGCCCAAGGGGGCCACCCCGGTGGATTTCGCGTACGCCATCCACACCGAGGTCGGTCACAGTTGCATCGGCGCCCGCGTCAACGGCCGGCTCTCACCCCTCGACTCGGAGCTGCAGTCCGGCGACACGGTGGAGATCTTCACCTCCAAGGTCGAGGGTGCAGGCCCGTCGCGCGACTGGCTGAAGTTCGTCGCCACCCACCGGGCGGCGAACAAGATCCGCCAGTGGTACTCGCGTGAGCGCCGCGAGGATGCCATCGAGAGCGGCCACGAGGATCTGATCCGCGCCATGCGCCGGGAGGGGCTGCCGGTGCAGAAGATCCTCCAGTCCAGGGTGCTCGACGAGGTGGCTGCCTCGTTGAACTACGCGGATCTCTCCGCGCTGAAGGCCGCCATCGGCGAGAACCACGTCTCGGCCAAGTCGGTGGCCGAGCGGGTGCGGAGGCTCCTACAGGATGTCGACCCGACCCGCGAGGAGCAGCTGCCGGTCACCGTGCGCGAGTCTCGGCGGCGACGCAGCACCGGAGTTCGTTCGGGCGTGCACGTGGAGGGCCTCGACGACCTCATGGTAAGGCTGTCGCGCTGCTGTACACCTGTGCCGGGCGACGAGATCATGGGGTTCGTCACCCGCGGTCGGGGCGTGTCGGTGCACCGCACCGACTGTGCCAACGCCATCTCGCTCTCGATGGGCCAGGCGGACCGACTGATCGACGTCGAGTGGGACAACGAGACGGCAGGCACGTTCGTGGCTTCGATCGAGGTGAAGGCGCTCGATCGCTCTCGGCTGCTCCGGGACGTGAGCGCCGCGCTGGCCGACCACCACGTGAACATCATCGCCTGCAACACGGTCACCGGCTCGGACCGCATCTCGAAGATGCGGTTCGACTTCGAGCTGGCCGACCCGTCGCACCTCGACTCGTTGATCAGCTCGATCAAGCAGATCGACAGCATCTACGACGCCTACCGCGTGCTGCCCGGCAAGGGCGCGTAGCGCACGAGCCGGCACCGGTCACCGGAGAGGGCTACCGTGACCCCATGTGCTGCGTCGTGCTCGTGCTGCTCGCGGGCGCGCCGCGGATCGGCCTGTTCCTGCTCTGGCTGTTCACCGACCGCCTGGCGCTCGCGTTCGACAGCTGGGTACTACCCGTCCTGGGCTTCTTCCTGCTGCCGTGGACTACGGCGTTCTACGTCTTGGCCTACGCCCCGTTGCGGGGCGTTGAGGGCATCGGGTGGCTGTTCGTGCTCTTCGGGTTCCTGCTCGACATCGGCTCGTACTCCGGAGGTGCCCGCAGCCGGCAGGAACGGGTGTGACCGCGACGGGTTTCGGGGTGTTGGGCGGCCGTCGGTAACCTGCCCGGGTGACCGAGAGCGCGAGCGGTGAGACCGAGCAGGCAGCCCTTCACGGCAGCCCGTTCAAGGCGCCCACCGGCACTCGCGACGTCCTCCCGCCGGAGTCGGGGCGGTGGGTGGCGTTCGTGTCCCTGTTCGCCGAGCACGCGACTCGCGCCGGCTACGGCCTCATCCACAGCCCGATGTTCGAGGAGATCGGCGTCTTCCGGCGGATGGGTGAGGGCACTGACGTGGTCCGCAAGGAGATGTACGACTTCCTCGACAAGGGCAACCGGCACCTGGCCCTCCGGCCCGAGGGCACGGCATCGGTGGTGCGGGCGTTCGTGCAGCACCGCCCACCCACACCGTGGAAGACCTGGTATGCGACGCCCAGCTTCCGCTACGAGCGCCCCCAGGCCGGCCGGTATCGCCAGCATCACCAGGTGGGCGTCGAGGCGATCGGCTCGGCCGATCCCGATCTCGACGTGGAGGTCATCGCGCTGCTGTCGGACTTCTACGTCGCGCTGGGCCTGCGGCAGGTGGAGCTGGTCATCAACTCGATGGGGACGCCCGCCGACCGCCGGGCGTACGTCGAGCGGCTCCGCAGCTTCCTCGTGGACCGGCTCGGCGAGCTGGCCCCGGAGGATCGGGAGAAGGTCGAGGCCCATCCGATGCGGGTGCTCGACAGCAAGCGGGCTCAGACCGTGGCTGCGGTAGCCGACGCGCCGAGCATCCTCGACGGCCTCTCGGACGAGGCGGTCGCCCACTTCGACCGGGTCCGGTCCGGCCTCGACAGCATCGGGATCGGGTACCGGGTCGAGCCCCGACTCGTACGGGGACTCGACTACTACACCCACACCACCTTCGAGTTTCGCAGCGGCGCGCTCGACGCGGCGCAGAACACCATCGGCGGTGGCGGCCGCTACGACGGGTTGGTGGAGGCACTGGGAGGCCCACCCACGCCGGGTATCGGGTTCGGGTCGGGCATCGAGCGGGTGTTGCTGACCTGCGACGCGGAGGGCGTCTTCGACGTGCCCCCCGCCGGGATCGACGTGTTCGTGGTCGACGTGGCCGGTGGCGAGCACGCCCGGGCCATCACCCTTGAGTTGCGCCGCGCCGGCATCCGCGCCGACCGGGGCTTCGATCGCCGCTCGATGAAGTCACAGATGAAATCTGCCGACCGCTCGGGTGCGGTCTGGGCGGTCATCATCGGCGACGATGAGGCAGCCACCGGCACGGTGATCCTACGAGACCTCCGCGGCGAGCACGGTCAGGAGCGGTTGGCCCGCACCGAGCTGCTCGATCGCCTCCACAAGCTGCTCTGAGCCTCGACGACCGAAGCGGGAGAGATCGGTGACCCACGTCGATTCCATGCGGACGGACTACTGCGGCCAGCTCGGGCCGGCCGATGTGGGGCGGGCTGTCGCGGTCTGCGGCTGGGTAGCCCGCCGGCGGGAACACGGCGAGCATCTGGCCTTCGTGGACCTGCGGGACCACACCGGTGTCGTACAGTGTGTCGTCGACGGGGCCCACGACCTGCGATCGGAGTACGTCGTGCGGGTGACCGGGCTGGTGCGGTCCCGTCCCGAGGGCACCGAGAACGCCAACCTGGCCACGGGCGCGATCGAGATCGGCGACTGCCACGTGGAGGTGCTCAACCCGGCGGAGCCGCCGCCGTTCCCGCTCGACGAGCGGGGTGAGGTCGACGAGGTCCTGCGCCTACGGCACCGGTACCTCGACCTGCGTACCGACCGCATGCAGCGCAACCTGCGGATCCGGGCCCGGGTCAACAGTGCGCTGCGCCAGGCCATGGAACGGCAGGGTTTCGTGGAGATCGAGACCCCGATGCTCATCGCCTCCACGCCGGAGGGGGCACGGGACTTCGTCGTGCCTTCACGGCTCTCCCCGGGCAGCTTCTACGCCCTCCCGCAGAGCCCCCAGCTGTTCAAGCAGCTCTGCATGGTCGGGGGGGTGGACCGCTACTACCAGATCGCCCGCTGCCTGCGCGACGAGGATCTCCGGGCTGACCGGCAGTTCGAGTTCATGCAGCTCGATGCCGAGGCCAGCTTCGTCTCCCAGGAGGAGGTCCTCGAGTTCATCTCCGAGGCGGTGTCCGAGGCAGTGGAAGCGGTCACCGGGACCCGCCCCGCGCCCTTCCCGCGCATCAGCTGGCACGAGGCGATGGAGCGGTTCGGTTCCGACAAGCCCGACGTGCGCTTCGGCATGGAGCTGGTCGAGCTCACCGAGGTCTTCGCCGGCACGGCGTTCAACGCCTTCCGAGCCGACTGCGTGAAGGGCATTCGGGTCGAGGGTGGCGCGTCGCGGACCCGTAAGCAGCTCGACGAGTTGACTGAGCAGGCCAAGCGCTGGGGAGCGAAGGGCCTGGTGTGGATGAAGGTCGAGGACGACCGTTCGCTCACCTCGCCCGTGGCCAAGTTCCTGAGCGAGGCTGAGCTGCAAGCGCTCGTAGAGCGCTTCGACCCCTCACCCGGGGACCTGCTCCTGCTGGTCGCCGACGAGCGGGCGGCGGTCCAGCGCGTCCTCGGCCTGCTCCGGCTCGAGCTCGGCCGTCCACCCGTGGACGAGGGCGGCCTCAACTTCCTGTGGGTGGTCGACTTCCCGCTGTTCGAAGGCCTCGACGAGCACGGCAGGCCGATCCCCGCTCACCATCCCTTCACCATGCCGCATCCGGACGACCTGGCTTTGCTGGACGAGGACGACCCGGCCCGGCTGCTCGCGGTGCGGTCCCAGGCGTACGACCTGGTGCTCAACGGATGGGAGCTCGGCTCGGGCAGCGTCCGGATCCACCGTGCGGACGTGCAGCGCACGGTCTTCTCCCTCCTCGGCATCGACGACGCCGAGGCCACCCGGCGATTCGGGTTCTTGCTGGACGCGTTCCGATTCGGCGCTCCGCCCCATGCCGGGTTCGCCTTCGGCATCGACCGGCTGGTAGCGCTGCTCGCCGGCGAGGAGAACATCCGGGAGGTGATCGCCTTCCCCAAGACCCAGTCGGGAGTCGACCCCCTCACCGGTGCGCCATCGGCGATCGACCCGGCGCAGCTCGAGGAGCTGGGTCTGCGGCTGCTGCCCCGGAAGGTGACCTGAGCTTCTCAGGTGGCGAGGGTCACGACCACGCTCCCCGCGGGCGCGGTCGGGAAGGCGCTGAGGTCGGTGTGAATGGTCACGGTGACCGCGGCGCCGGGTTTGGTGGCCACAGCCTGGTTGTCGGCGACGGAGCGGAGGCTGAAGCCCAGTCGTTCCAGCTCGTCCGCCAGCGCGCCGCCCACTCGCTCCGCGGTGGCGGTGGTGGTGGAGAAAACGACCCGGTGAGGGTCGACCGCTGGCGATGAGCCGACGAGGGGAGCCAGGTCGCAGGGCATCTGGATGCCCCGCACGGCTTCCGCGACCGTGATCGAGGCGCCCGTGGCTGCTGCGGGCTCGTCGACGGTGGCATCGGTCGAGGGTGCGAAGAGTCCGCTCCGGCCGGTCGAGGGAGCCCGCCCTAGGACCCCCGCAGTCCCGGGCTCGGGGCTCGAGGCGGCGGGGCCCGGGCCTGGAGCAGCGGGAGCGGGCGGGACCAGCTTCCCGCCGCCCGGCTCGGGCCCTGCGGCCCGGTCGTCGGTGACCGGTGAGGAGGAGATGAGCGGCGGCAGTGTGGAACCGGGCTCGAGTGGCGCTCCGGGAGCGGGTGTGGCGACCGGGGTCGCAGGGCGCTCGGCGGCGGGCTTGCCCCCGGTGAGGCGGCGGAAGATGCGGTAGGCATAGACCGTCAGCGAGGTGAGCAGCCACAGCCAGAAGACCACGACGAGGACCTCTCGCACCCGCTGATGCTCCCACAGGCGGGGCTAGCCTCGCAGCGATGCCGAAGCCGGCCCGTGGGGGAGCCGACGACTTGTTCGCTGCCGCAGCCGAGGATCAGCTCGCCCGCCAGGCGCCGCTGGCGGCCAGGCTCCGCCCGGCGACCCTCGACGAGGTGGTGGGTCAGGAGCACCTGCTCGGCGCGGGCAAGCCGCTCCGCACCCTGGTGGAGGCTGACCGGCTGTCCTCGGTGATCCTGTGGGGACCACCCGGTACCGGCAAGACCACCATCGCCCAGCTCACGGCGAAGACGACCGCGAAGGCCTTCGAGCAGCTCTCGGCGGTGTCCGCCTCGGTCAAGGATGTGCGGGAGGCGATCGAGCGGGCACAGGACCGGCTCGGTCAGCATGGTCAGGGCACCATCCTGTTCCTCGACGAGGTCCACCGCTTCAACAAGGCCCAGCAGGACGCGCTGCTGCCCGCGGTGGAGTCGGGCCTGCTGGTGCTCATCGGGGCCACGACCGAGAACCCCTACTTCGAGGTGAACCCGCCCTTGCTGTCCCGCTCTACCCTGTTCCGGCTCGAACCGCTCTCGGCGGAGGCGGTGGGCGTCCTCGTGGAGCGAGGTCTGCGAGCCGAGGGCGCGCAGATCGACGACGAGGCTCGGGCCCTGCTCGTCGAGCGGGCCGCCGGTGACGGCCGACACGCGCTCACCAGCCTCGAGGTGGCCGTAGCGCTCGCCGCGCAGCGGGGATGGCCGCCGCAGGTGAGCGTCGCCGACGTCGAGGCGGCCCTTGGTTCGAAAGCTCTGCGATACGGCCGCGACGATCACTACGACGTGGTGAGCGCCTTCATCAAGAGCATCCGGGGCTCCGACCCCGACGCCGGTCTGTACTGGCTGGCGCACATGCTCGAAGCCGGGGAGGATGCCCGTTTCATCGCCCGCCGGTTGGTGATCCTCGCGTCGGAGGACGTGGGGATGGCCGATCCGATGGCGCTCGTGGTGGCCGACGCCGCGGCGCGGGCGGTGGAGTTCGTGGGCCTGCCCGAAGCCCAGCTCAACCTGGCGCACGCCGTGCTCTACCTCGCCACCGCGCCGAAGTCGAACACGGTCGTCGAGGCCCTTGGCCGGGCTGCCGCCGATGTGCGGGAGCGGGGAGGTTCGGAGGTCCCGAAGCACCTCCGCGACGCCAGCTACCGGGGCGCGCGCTCGCTCGGGCACGGCGAGGGCTACCGCTATCCGCACGACGCTCCGGAGGGATGGATCGAGCAGGAGTACCGTCCTGCCCCGGTGGCAGCGCGCGTCTACTACGAGCCTTCCACGCACGGCTTCGAGGTTGCGGTCGCCGAACGGCTGCGCCGTCTACGCGGCCCCCGGTCGCAGGGTGGGGCCAGGTGAGCGCGGGTGATCTGGCGGCCGTGCTGGTCGCCGTGGGCGTGTTCGCCGCGCTGGTCGTGCTGCTCTACGCCGCGCAGTCACTACTGCGGGCGATGCGCGACCTGCGGGCGTCGGTCGAGCTCCTGCATCGGGAGACGGTTCCCTTGCTGGAAGAGCTCCGTGGCACGGTGCGTGAGGCCGGAGCGGAGGTCGAGCGGGTCGACCAGCTTCTCGAGGCCGCCGAGAGCATCGCTGCCACCGTCGATTCCGCGTCACGACTGGGTTACCTGGTCTTCCGCGCCCCGCTCATCCGATTCGTGGCGTTCTTCAAGGGGCTCGGTCGGTTCGCCCGCCGGCTCGTGCGCCGGCCCAGCGCTCGCGGGGCCCGCCGATCACGCTCCCGGACGGGCCGCGACCACCGGAGGGCGGCGTGATCCCCAAGCGGGTGTTCTGGTTCGTCGCCGGTGCAGCGTCGGGCTTCGGCGGCGCGGTGTACGCGTATGCCCGGGTGCGAGAGGTGCGGGGCCGCCTGGCCGCCGACCGGGTGGCGGGCACCCTTGCCGATGCGGTGCTCGGCACGGCCCGGACGGTCCAGGGCACGGTCCGTGAGGCGCTCGCCGAAGGTCGGGAGGCGATGCACGACGCGGAGCGACGCATCCGAGCAGAGCTCGACCGACGCTGAACCGCCGGACACGCCGTGGGGTTCGCACTCAGTACGCTGGTCGGATCATGAACCGCATGACCGCGAACCAGCTTCGGCGGGCCTGGCTCGACTTCTTCGAGGAGCGCGGTCACACCGCGGTGCCGTCGTCGGGGCTGATCCCGCACCACCCGACCGCGCCGCTGTTCACCAACGCGGGGATGAACCAGTTCGTGCCGTACTTCCTCGGCGAGGAGACACCCCCCTATCGCCGGGCGGCCTCGGTGCAGAAATGCGTGCGCACGGGCGACATCGAGATCGTCGGAACCACGACCCGGCACCTCACCTTCTTCGAGATGCTGGGCAACTTCAGCTTCGGCGACTACTTCAAGGAAGGGGCCATCAAGCTGGCCTGGGAACTGTCGACCGAGGTGCTCGGGTTCGACGGTGACCGCATCTGGGCCACGGTGTACCTCGACGACGACGAGGCCGAGGAGATCTGGCACCACACGATCGGCCTGCCAGCCGAGCGGGTACAGCGCCTCGGCGAGGCTGACAACTTCTGGGAGATGCAGAAGGGCCAGCCCGGTCCATGCGGGCCGAACACCGAGCTCTACTACGACCGTGGCCCCGAGTACGGCCCGGAGGGCGGTCCGGCCAACGGCGGCGAGGAGCGGTACCTCGAGTTCTGGAACCTCGTGTTCATGCAGTACAACCGGCAACCCGACGGGTCGCTCACCGACCTGCCGAGTCGCAACGTCGACACCGGCGCGGGTTTCGACCGCAACCTCGCGTTGTTGCAGGGGGTCGACACCGTCTTCGAGACCGACGTGCTGCGGCCACTGCTGGCGTGCGCCGAGCGTCTCACCGGCCATCGGTACGCCAGCGACGAGCGCGCCGACGTGAGCTTGCGGATCATGGCCGACCATGCCCGCACGATCACCTTCCTGGTGAGCGACGGGGTGTTCCCGTCCAACGAGGGTCGTGGATACGTCCTGCGTCGCATCATCAGGCGTGCCGTGCGCCATGCCTACCTGCTCGGCGTCGAGGGGCTCGTCGCCCCCGACCTGGTCGACACGACCGTTGAGGTCATGGGCGAGGCGTACCCAGAGCTGGTGAAGAACCAGGGGTTCGTGCGCGACGTGGTGGTGCACGAGGAGGAGCGCTTTCGCCGGACCCTCGAGCAAGGCACCACGATCCTCGACGCTCAGCTCGATCAGCTGGGTGAGGGCGACGTGCTGCCGGGCTCGGTGGCGTTCGTGCTCCACGACACCCACGGCTTCCCACTCGAGCTCACCCAGGAGATCGCCGCCGAGCGGGGTGTGACGGTCGACGAGGAGGGCTTCGCGGCCGAGATGGCCGAGCAGCGCCGCCGGGCGAAGGAGGCTCGCAAGGCGGAGGGCGCCGACGAGCTGGCGGAGCGGTTCAGCGAGCTGCTGGAGCAGTTCGGTCCGACCGAGTTCACCGGTCGGGAGGAGTACGAGAGCAAGGCCCGGGTCCTGGCGGTGCTCGATGACGCCGACGGAGCGGTGAGCATCGTTCTCGATCGCACCCCCTTCTATGCCGAGGCCGGTGGCCAGGTGGGTGACACCGGCACCATCGTCTCCGAGACCGGTCGGGCGGAGGTTTTCGACACCGTGTACGGGGCGCCGGGGCTGGTCCGCCATCGCGCCCGGGTGGTCGAGGGGAAGCTCGACCCGGGACAGGAGGTTACGGCGTCGATCGACGGCGATCGGCGCGATGCCATCCGCCGCAACCACACCGCCACCCATCTGCTGCACTGGGCGCTGCGGGAGGTGCTCGGCGACCACGTCAAGCAGCAGGGCTCGTTGGTCGCGCCCGATCGGCTCCGGTTCGACTTCTCGCACTACGAGGCGCTCTCCGCCGAGGAGATCGCTCGGGTGGAGGACCTCGTGAACCGCGAGGTGCTGGCCAACCACCCGGTCCGCCACTACGAGACGACCAGGGAGCATGCCGAGCAGGTCGGTGCCATAGCGTTCTTCGGTGAGAAGTACGGCGACATCGTGCGTGTGCTCGAGGCGGGCCCTCACTCCACCGAGCTCTGTGGCGGCACCCACGTACGGGCGCTCGGTGACATCGGACCGATCAAGATCGTCTCGGAGGGTTCGATCGGCTCGAACATCCGTCGGATCGAGGCAATCTCCGGCTTCGGCCCCATCGATCGGCTCCGCCGGGAGGAGGCGTGCATCAACCGGGCCGCGCAGCTCCTGGGCGTCGCCGCGGACGACTTGGTCGAGGCCGTCGAGCGGCGGGTGGCGGAGGTCAAGGCGCTCCGGGACGAGCTCAAGGCTCTCAAACGCCAGGCGGCGACGGGACGTGCCGGGGAGCTCGCAGCGACCGCGGTCGACGGGATCGTGGTGGCCCGCGTCGACGGGCTCGACCGCGACGCGGTGCGCGACCTGGCCCTCGCCGTGCGGGACCAGCCCGGCATCCGAGGCGTGGTTCTCGGGAGCGCGCCGGAGGGCGGCGGGGTGGCGATGGTCTCCGCAGTGCGACCCGATTCGGGGTTGCACGCCTCGGAGCTCATCGCCGAGGCGGCCCGTACCATCAAGGGCGGTGCCGGCAAGCACGCGGAGCTGGCGGTCGCCGGGGGCAAGGACCCGTCCGCGCTCGACGCCGCGCTGGCCCAGGTCCGCGCCGCGGCCGGGCTGCCCACCGTGCCGTGAGGGTGCTCGCCCTCGATCTCGGGACCAAGCGGATCGGTGTCGCGGTGAGTGACCCGACCGGCACGCTGGCTTCACCGCTCGAGGTGCTGACCCGCTCCGGCGACCGAGCACGCGATCACCGGCGGATCGGGCAGCTGGTGGCCGACACGGGCGCCGAGCGGGTCGTGGTCGGGCTGCCCTTGTCGCTCGACGGCTCGGTCGGGCCCGCGGCCGCGGCGGTGCTCGAGGAGGTCGACGAGCTGGCCGCGGCGCTCGGGGTGCCGGTGGAGACCTACGATGAACGCTTGACCACGGTGACCGCTGATCGTGCGCTGAGCGAGCGAGGCCTGCGAGCCGAGGCCCGCCGGCGGGTGGTTGACAAGGCTGCGGCGACGGTGCTCCTGCAGGCCTGGCTCGACGGGCGACCCGGGGTGGAGCGCTCGACATGACCGACCTGACGACCGACCCGCCCTCCGGGGCCGAGCACGACGACGAGTACGTGGTGATCCCGCCCGAGAGCAGCCGGGCCCGCAAGGTGGCCTGGGTACTCGGTGGGATCGGCGCGTTCGCTGTGTTGGTGCTGCTGGTCGGGGGCATCTGGCTGATGCGCCAGATCGACCCTGCCGGTGCGGGTGAGGAGGTCACCATCTCCATCCCGAAAGGCAGCACGACCTCGCAGATCGCCAGCCTCCTCGAGCGGGAGGGTGTCGTCACGAACGCCACCGTCTTCCGCTACTACGTGCGATGGAAGGATGCCGGGCCCTTCCGGGCTGGCCTCTACGACGGTTTGCGGAAGCGATCGGCGATGGGTGACGTGGTGAGCCGGCTGGAGGCGGGACCGCTGCCACCGAAGTACACCGAGCTCCCCATCCCGGAGGGCTTCTGGCTCCAGGAGATCCGGGCCCGCATCCTCGAGACCTTCCCCCAGATGAGCGCGGCCGAACTCGACGTCGCGCTGGCCGATATCCGCTCCAGGTACCAGCCGCCGTCAGCCTCCCTCGAGGGCTTGCTGTTCCCCGCCACCTACCGGGTGGAGGAGGGCGACGAGCTCGACGAGCAGAAGTTGGTCCGCCAGATGGTCTCGACCTTCGAGGAGGTCGCCTCCGAGCTCGGGCTCGACCAGGCGACGCAGAAGCTGGAGGGCGTGGCGGGTGCCAGGCAGCTCACACCCTACGAGGTGGTGATCGTGGCGTCGATGGTCGAGGAGGAGGCGAAGGTCCCCGAGGACAAGCCGAAGATCGCCCGGGTGATCTACAACCGCCTGGCTGCCGGCATGCCGCTCGGCATCGACGCCACGGTGCTCTACGCGCTGGGCGAGCACAAGGAACAGCTCACCCGCTCGGACCTGCAGATCGACTCCCCCTACAACACCCGGCGGTTCCCCGGTCTGCCGCCCACCCCGATCGCCTCTCCCGGCCGGGAGTCGCTTGAGGCTGCGCTCAACCCCGCGGAGGGTCCGTGGCTCTACTACGTCCTCACCGACGAGGAGGGCCACCACTACTTCACGGACGACTACGACGACTTCCTGCGGGCCCAGCGCGATGCTCGGGCCCGAGGCCTGCTCTGATGCCGGTCGAGGTGTCGCCGAGCGGTACCACTCGGGTGGCTGCGGTGATCGGCGACCCGGTCCGGCACTCGCTGTCCCCCGTGATCTTCAACGCGGCCTTCCGTGCGCTGGCACTCGACTGGGTGTTCGTGGCCTTCGAGGTGGCCCGAGGCGACCATCGCCGGGCTCTCGACGGGGTGCGCGCGCTGGGCATCGACGGGTTGTCGGTGACGATGCCCCACAAGACGGCGGTCGCGGGCTGTGTCGACCGGCTCAGCGCCGAGGCGGCGGCCCTCGGTGCGGTGAACTGCGTGACCCGCGACGGGGCGGAGCTGGTGGGCCACAACACCGACGGCGCCGGGTTCGTGCAGGCCCTCGAAGCGGAGGCGGGCTTCGAGCCTGCCGGTCGGGTGTGCGCGGTGCTCGGCGCCGGTGGCGCGGCGCGGGCGGTGGTGCTGGCGCTGGCCCGAGCGGGGGCGGCGAAGGTCCTGGTCGTCAACCGCAGCGCGGAGCGGGGGCAGGCGGCGGCAGCCCTTGCGGGGGAGGCCGGGGTGCCGGCCGATCAACCTGCGCTGGCCGGCGCGGACCTGATCGTCAACGCCACCCCGGTGGGGATGGCAGACCAGCAGGGGCTGCCGCTGGACACCGGGCTGCTCCGCCCCGGTCAGGTGGTGGCGGACCTGATCTACGTGCCAGCGGAGACGCCGCTGCTGCGCGAGGCCCGGAACAGGGGCCTGGTGGCGGTCAACGGCGTCGGCATGCTGGTGCACCAGGCGGCGTTGCAGTTCGAGCAGTTCACGGGGCAGCCGCCGCCGCTCGAGGCGATGCGCGCTGCGGTGCGCGACCGCCTGGCGGCCGGGTGAGGCTTCCTGGCGACCCGCCGGCCAGGTCGCCTGTTCCCCTCGGTGGCCCGGTTCGCTAAGGTCGCCCGGCCGGCGGATCCGGGCCGAACCCTTCACTCGCAAGGCTCGGCTGCCGATGGGAGAACGATTCCGAACCGCCGACCCGGAGGTCACCGTGGCACTGCAGGGCACGATCGAGACCTTTGCCCTTCCTGATGTGATGCGCCTGCTGGCGTCGACCAAGAAGACCGGTCGTCTCCGGGTCGAGGGCAGCCGCGGCGAGGGGAGCGTGTGGGTCGACGGGGGGCAGATCGTGAGCGGCACCGCCACCGGCGCCCCTCGCGCCGGGAATGCCGTCGAGGTGATGTTCGAGCTGCTGCGGTTCCAGGACGGCAGCTTCGTCTTCGACGCCGACGAGGCACCCGCCGAGCGGTCCGACCCCGTAGAGGTCGAAGCCACCCTCGCCGAGGCGGAGAAGATGCTGGAGGAGTGGCGGGCGATCGAGGCTGTCGTGCCCTCCCTCGACGCCTGGGTCTCGCTCGCCGCGCTACTCCCGGGTGATTCGGTCACGCTGGACCGGGAGCGATGGGCGACCATCGTGGCCGTCGGGGGCGGCACGACCGTCGGCGGCCTGGCTGAAGCACTCGAGTTGAGCGACCTCGATGCCTGCCGGACGGTCAAGCAACTCGTCGAGGACGGGTTGGTG
Source organism: Rhabdothermincola sediminis (assembly GCF_014805525.1). Taxonomy (NCBI): domain Bacteria; kingdom Bacillati; phylum Actinomycetota; class Acidimicrobiia; order Acidimicrobiales; family Iamiaceae; genus Rhabdothermincola; species Rhabdothermincola sediminis. The sequence goes on from NZ_JACFSZ010000005.1 coordinate 134,091, forward strand.
ACCGTCGGGGAGGCGCCGGAGGGCGCCGAGGTCGGCGTGCCTCCGACCCTGCTCGCCGCTTCGGTGGAAGAGACGGTCGTGATCGAGGACGCGATCGGATCGGTCGATGACCGACTGGCATCGGCGGAGCCGGCCGGAGCCGAGGAGTTCACCCCCTTCGACCCGGACGCGCTGGTTATCGAGCGCGAGCCCCTCGTCGGCGCCGGTCCCACTCCGCCCGACTCGGAGCCGGCCGAGGAATCCACCGGTAGCCCCACGACCGTGGGCAGCGACGGGATCTCCGATCCCGGCGACGCGGCCGAGATCGCCCGGCAACTCGCCAACCTGAGCCCCCGAGCGGCCAAAGCGGTCGCCGCGGCCGCGAAGGCGACCACCCAGGAAGAGCGTGAGCGGGCGCTCGCCGAGGTCGACGACGAGGAAGACCCGATCAACCGCGAACTGCTCATCAAGTTCCTGGGTTCGGTCAACGGTTGAGCCTCCCATCCCGCTCGCTCCGCGCCGACCGCCCGGAGCAGCTTTCCTCACTGCCGGCGCGCCCGTCCCGGCCACGCACTGACCGATCCCCCGATCCGCTGGTGGGTGGCCGGTACGGTGAGCGCCCGTGATCGCCCGGCTCGTGCTCTGCGTGCTCGCCGCGCTCCCGGCTGGATGGTTCGCCGGCGTGCTCATCGACCGCGTGCCGGACCGGCTCCCGCTCACCCCGCTCCCGACCGTTCGGCTGACCGGCAAATACCTGTGGGTCCACGTCCTGATGATCGGGCTGTTCGTCCTGGCGGCCGTGCGGTTCGAGGACGCATCGCCAGGCGTCCTCGCCGGCTACCTCCTGCTGTTCGCGGTCTTGTTGACCGTGTCGGTCATCGACATCGAGCTCTACCGGCTGCCCGACCTCATCGTGCTGCCCACGCTGGCGGTCTCGGTGCTGCTCGTCGCGGTGGTGTCGATCGTGGACGGAGCGGCGGAGCAGATCCGGTACGCGCTGGTGGGGGCGGCGATGTACTTCGGCTTCCTGCTGCTCGCGCACCTCGTGTACCCGCGCGGGATGGGTTTCGGCGATGTGAAGCTGGCCGCGGTGATGGGCCTGTACGTGGGGTGGCTCGGCAGCAGCACCATGACGGCGATCGGGCTGGTGCTGTGGGCCATGTTGCTCGGCTTCATCGGCGGTGCGATCGTCGGCGTGGTCATGCTGGCCGTCCGGCGCAGGAGCCAGCCCATCCCGTTCGGGCCCTTCCTCGCGCTGGGCGCCATCATCGCCGTGCTGGCGAGCAGCTCACTGGTCTCGCCCGCGTAGCGGGCAACGGGCTTCGAGCGGGTGGTGGGCCACCGGTAGATTGAGCGGGTGCTCCGCTTCCTGACCGCCGGTGAGTCCCACGGTCGCGCCCTCGTGGTGGTGGTCGAGGGTCTCCCGGCGGGCCTGCCCATCACGGCCGAAGAGATCGCCTCGGAGTTGGCACGCCGCCGGCTGGGCTTCGGTCGGGGCCCCAGGATGCGCTTCGAGCAGGACGAGCTGGTCATCCTGGCGGGGATCCGCCACGGCCTCACCCTGGGCTCGCCGGTGGCCGTCGAGATCGCGAACAGCGAGTGGGAGCGCAAGTGGACCGAGGAGATGTCGCCCGCGCCCGGCCGCGCCACCCAGCCGCTCACCCGTCCCCGGCCCGGCCATGCCGATCTCGCCGGCATGCAGAAGTACGACTTCGTCGACGCCCGCAACGTCCTGGAGCGGGCGTCGGCGCGCGAAACCGCGGCGCGCGTCGCCGCAGGGGCCCTGGCCAAGGCGCTCCTGCGTCACCTGGGGATCGAGATCCTCTCACACGTCATCCAGCTCGGGCCGGTGACCGCCCAGGGTGCCCGCCCCGGCCCCGGCGACCTGGAACGGGTCGACGCGTCGCCCCTGCGCTGCTTCGACCCGGCAGCTGAGGCGGAGATGATCGCCGCGATCGAAGCCGCCCAGCGCGACGGCGACTCCCTCGGCGGAGTGGTGGAGGTCCTCGCCTACGGCGTGCCGGTGGGGCTCGGCAGCCACGTCCACTGGGATCGCAAGCTCGACGGGCTGCTCGGACAGGCCCTGCTGAGCATCCAGGCGGTGAAGGGGGTGGAGATCGGCGAGGGCTTCGACGTCGCTCGCCGGCGGGGCAGTGAGGCCCACGACGCGATCACCTGGGACGGCGAGGCGGGAACGTACGTGCGGCAGACCACCAGGGCCGGTGGCATCGAGGGCGGCATGTCGACGGGCGAGCTGATCGTGGCGCGAGCGGCGATGAAGCCGTTGGCCACCTTGAACCGCCCCACCTTGCAGACCGTCGATACTGCGACCAAGGCGGAAACGGTGTCGTTCAAGGAGCGCACCGACGTGACCGCCGTGCCCGCGATGGGAGTGGTGGCGGAGACGATGACCGCGCTGGTCCTGGCGAACGAGGTGACTCGCAAGTTCGGGGGCGACAGCCTGGGCGAGCTGGAGCGCAACGTGGCCGGCTACCGCGAACAGGTTCGCCTGGCGACCGAGCGGGTCGTCGACGTCGCGGCAGGCGGGGAGCCGCTCAACTGGGATGAGCGGGAGGCCTTCCCGGAGCCAGGCTCGTGAGCCATGTGGTGCTCATCGGCATGATGGGAGCGGGCAAGACCACGGTGGGGCGCCTGGTGGCGCGGCGTCTGGGTCGACCGTTCCACGACAGTGACGAGGCGGTCGAGGCGCGCACGGGCCGAACGATCGCCGAGCTCTTCGCCGAAGGCGGCGAGCCGGCGTTCCGGGCCGTGGAGGCGGAGGTGCTGCGCGACCTGCTCGCCACCGAGGAGCCGGCGGTGATCGCCGCGGCGGGAGGCACCGTGCTCGACGCCGGCAGCCGGGCCGCGCTGCGGGACGCCGGCACGGTCGTCTGGCTGCGCGCCGAGCCCGCGCTGCTCGCCGAGCGGGCGCGCACGGGCGATCACCGCCCCCTCGTGGCCGAGGACCCGGCCGGCATGGTGGCCAGGCTGGCCGGAGAGCGTTCCGGCCTGTACCAGCAGACCGCCCATGTGGTGGTCGACGTCGACCAGCTCGATGCAGACGAGGTGGCCGAGCAGGTGATCGCCGCGGTGGAGGAGGGCGCGCGGTGATCGTCGTCCCCGTGGCGCTGGGCGACCGCAGCTACGAGGTGCTCGTCGGTCCGGGCGTGCGGTCCTCGCTGGCGTCGGTCATCCCGGAGCGCAGCCGTCGGGTGGCCATCGTCACCCAGCCCGAGCTCCCGGTCGCGGTCGACCCCGGTCGTGAGCACCGGGTCTTCCTCATGGGTCAGGGCGAGGAGGCGAAGTCGCTCGCCACCGTCGAGCAGCTGTGCCGCGAGTTCAGCCGCTGGGGCCTCACCCGCGCCGACACGGTGGTCGCGCTGGGCGGAGGCCTGGTCACCGACACCGCGGGCTTCGCGGCCGCCGTGTACCACCGGGGCGTGGCGGTGGTACACGTGCCCACCACGCTCTTGGCGCAGATCGACGCCGCGGTCGGCGGGAAGACGGGGGTGAACCTGCCGGAGGGCAAGAACCTGGTCGGCGCGTTCTGGCAACCGCACGCCGTGCTGTGCGACACCGAGGTGCTGGCCACCCTGCCCGAGCGCGAGTACCGCAGCGGATTGGGTGAGCTGGCGAAGTACCACTTCCTCGGCGGTGGCCGCCTCGACGAGCTTCCGCTCGACGAGCGGGTGGCGTCGTGCGTGCGGATCAAGGCCGAGGTGGTCGGCAGCGACGAGCGGGAGGGGGGGAGGCGGGCGGTCCTCAACTACGGCCACACCCTCGCCCACGCGCTGGAGACCGCCGGGCATTACGACCTCCGGCACGGCGAAGCGGTGGCCATCGGGCTGGTCTACGCGGCCGAACTGGCCCGGGCTCTGGACCGTATCGACGACGAGCGGGTGGCCGAGCATCGGCGGGTGGTGAGCGCGTACGGGTTGCCGAGCATGCTGCCACCGGGAGTCGACCTCGATGAGCTGGTCGAGCTGATGGCCCGTGACAAGAAGGCGGTCTCGGGGCTGACCTTCGTGCTCGACGGGCCGAGGGGGGTCGAACCGGTCACCGGCATCGATCGCCCCGTGCTGGACCGGGCGTTCGAAGCGATCCGCGAGCGACGGGAGGAACCGGCGTGAGCCGCCCCACGATCCTGCTCCTGTCCGGACCCAACCTGAACCTGCTGGGTGAGCGCGATCCACGGCACTACGGCACCGCCACCCTCGACACCCTGGTCGGCCTGGCTCGGCAGTGCGCGGACCGCCACGGCTACGAGCTCGAGCACCTCCAGTCCAACCACGAGGGCGATCTCATCGACGCCATCCAGCGGGCCCGCGGCCGCTGTGCCGGCATCGTCATCAACGCCGGGGCGTTCACCCACTACGCCTGGGGGATCCACGACGCGCTGGCCGCCTTCGACGGGCCGGTGATCGAGCTGCACCTGTCCAACCCGTACGCCAGGGAGCCCTGGCGGCACGTCTCGGTGGTCGCCCCGGTGGCGGTGGGCACCATCGCGGGGTTCAAGGACGACGGGTACGTGCTGGCCATCGAGGCGATGGTCCGCATGCTGGGCCGGTGATGAGTCTCCCGGAGTCGACCCCGACGGGCGGGCTGCCTCCCATGGATGTCGCGTCCCGCTCGGAGCGGCTGCGGTCCCGGCTCGAGCAGCTGGGCTGTGACGGCTTGCTGGTCACCAACCTCGTGGACGTGCGCTACCTGACCGGCTTCACGGGCTCGGCCGGGCTGGTGCTCGTGACCGGCGATGAGCTGGTGGTCGTGACCGACGGTCGTTACGGCGAGCAGGCAGCCGAGCAGCTCCGGGCCGCGTCGGTCGAGGCGCGCCTGGAGGTCACCGGTACCGGGCAGCGGGAGGTGATGGCCGGTGCGGCCCGCGGCCTGCGCCGGCTCGGCCTGCAAGCCGACCACGTGACCTGGGCACAGCAGCGGGCCTTCGCACAAGAGTGGTTCCCGGGCACGGAGCTGGTGCCGACCGAGGGGCTCGTCGAAGAGCTACGGGCGGTCAAGGACGGCGGGGAGGTGGCGAGGCTCTCACGGGCTGCAGCGATCGCGGATCAGGCCTTGGCGACCGTCCGGGCGCGCCTGGGGGAGGCGCCGACCGAGCGAGAGTTCGCCTCGGAGCTCGAGTTCCAGATGCGCCGGCTCGGCGCCGACGGCCCGTCCTTCGAGACCATCGTGGCCTCGGGCCCGAACGGGGCGAAGCCGCACGCCCGCCCGTCCGATCGGGTCATCTCCGAAGGTGACCTGGTGGTCCTCGACTTCGGCGCGCTGGTCGACGGCTACCACTCCGACATGACCCGGACCGTTGCGGTGGGCGATCCCTCCGAGACGCAGCAGCGGATGCTCGAGGTAGTCACAGAGGCCCAGCAGCGGGGCGTCGACGCCGTGCGGGCCGGGGCGGCCGCCAACGAGGTCGACGCGGCCTGCCGGTCGGTGATCTCCGCTGCTGGATGGGCGGATGCCTTCCTGCACGGCACCGGGCACGGGGTGGGTCTGGAGATCCACGAGCGACCCCGGGTGGCGGCGACGAGCGATGCTACGCTCGACGCAGCGAACGTCGTCACCGTCGAGCCGGGCGTGTACCTCCCGGAGCACGGTGGGGTCCGCGTCGAGGACACCGTCGTGGTGCTCGAGGACGGCTGCCGACCCCTGACCCACTCGCCGAAGCACACCAGCGTGTGACGCGCACGGACCGATCACCTTCGGGTAGCGAGGAACGCCATGGCCACCATCACGACCAACGACCTCAAGAACGGGATGACCCTCGACCTCGATGACGGGCTGTTCGACGTCGTCGAGTTCCAGCACGTCAAGCCCGGCAAGGGCGGGGCGTTCGTGCGCACGACCCTGAAGAACGTCCGATCCGGTGCCGTGCTCGAGCGGACGTTCCGGGCCGGGGAGAAGGTCGAGCGGGCGATCATCGACAAGCGGGAGATGCAGTTCCTCTACCGCGAAGGCGACGACTACGTCTTCATGGACAACACCACCTACGAGCAGATGAACGTGGGCACGGCCGCTCTCGGCGACGCCACGAACTACCTGGTCGAAGGCTCGGCGGCCATCCTCAACCTCTACGGAGGCGAGATCGTCGGGGTCGACCTGCCGGCGGCGGTGGAGCTCACCGTCGCCGAGACGGAGCCCGGCATCCAGGGCGACCGGGTCTCCGGTGCACGCAAGCCCGCCACTCTCGAGACCGGGCTGGTCGTGCAGGTGCCGCTGTTCGTGAACCCCGGCGACCGGGTCAAGGTCGACACCCGCACCGGCGATTACCTCACCCGGGCGTGAGCGAGCCGCCCTACCGCGGGGGCGTCGGGAGCCGCCGCGAGGCGCGCGAGCGGGCACTCGAGCTGCTCTACGAAGCCGAGTCCAAAGGCCAGCCACCCGCGGTGGTGCTGCAGGCGCTGCCGGTCCCGCCGGAGGCGTTCACGGCCGAGCTGGTGAGGGGTGTCGGAGACCATCTGGCCGAGCTGGACGAGGTCATCGCCTCCTACGCCCGAGGCTGGGCGGTCGCCAGGATGCCGGCGCTCGACCGGGCGGTCCTGCGTCTCGGCGTGTTCGAGTTGCTCCACCGGCCCGACGTGCCGACCGGTGCGGTGATCTCGGAGGCGGTCGAGCTGGCGAAGCGGTTCTCCACCGAGGAGTCAGGCCGGTTCGTGAACGGGGTGCTCGCCACGATCGCCGCCGACGCCCGCCCGGCGTGACGGTGGCGCGAGCTGGCGCCCTCGGGCACCCGGACAGCCCGGTGGGGTGCCGGGGCGCGCCGAAGCGGTGCTAGGATGACGGCCTGACCGTGAAGCGGGTCCGGTGAGGCCCGAACGGACAGGAGGAGCCCGCGTGTGGCTGAGCGCGAACGCCGTCTGACGCCCCCGTTCGGGGGCGTTTTCGTTGCCCGGAAACAGGTCATGGACGCCGATGACGTCCAGCGGGCGGTCTGGCGGATGGCCCACGAGATCGTCGAGCGGAACCACGGGCTGGGCGACGTGGTGCTCGTCGGTCTGCAGACCGGCGGCGTGCCGCTCGCTCGTCGTCTGGCCGGAGCGCTCCAGCGGATCGAGGACGTCGAGGTACCGGTCGGCACCCTCGACGTGGCCTTCTACCGGGACGACATCGGGCTGCGGCCCGTGCTGCCCGAGGCGGTGACCGACATCCCGTTCGACCTCACCGGGCTGATCGTGGTGCTGGTCGACGACGTGCTCTTCACCGGCCGGACGATCCGCGCCGCGCTCGACGCGCTGACCGACTACGGCCGAGCCCGCGCGGTCCAGCTGGCGGTGATGGTGGACCGGGGTCATCGGGAGTTGCCCATCCGCCCGGACTTCGTCGGCAAGAACCTGCCCACCCGGCGCGATGAGGTCGTCGACGTGGGAGCCGACTCGGTCGAGCTCGGGGAGATGGTGAAGTGAGCCACCTGCTCTCGGTGGCCGATCTGGGGGCCCAGGGCATCGAGGAGATCCTGCGGCTCACCGATTCCTTCGTCGAGGTCAGCGAGCGGGCGATCCCGAAGGTCCCGGCGCTGCGAGGCAAGACGGTGGTCTCACTTTTCTACGAGGACTCGACCCGAACCCGGCTGTCGTTCGAGACCGCGGCGAAGCGTCTGGGCGCGGACACGATGACCTTCAGCGTGGGCACGTCGTCGGTGAAGAAGGGCGAGTCCGTGCGCGACACCGTGCAGACGATCGAAGCCATGGGGGTGGACGCCATCGTCGTGCGGCACGCCAGTGCGGGCGTCCCGTGGCAGATCGCCCGGTGGGCGTCCTCGGTGATCGTCAACGCCGGCGACGGATGGCACGAGCACCCGACCCAGGCCCTACTCGACTGCTACACGATCCGCCGGCGGCTCGGCTCCCTCCAGGGGCGGCGCATCGCGATCGTCGGCGACATCAAGCACAGCCGGGTGGCGCGCAGCGACGTGCTCGCGTTCACGATGCTCGGCGCCGAGGTGGTCCTGGTGGCGCCCCCCACGTTGTTACCACCGAGCCTCGAGGGATGGCCGGTGACCGTCGAACACGATCTCGACGAGACGCTCTCCAAGGTCGACGTCGTCTACCTGCTTCGCATGCAGCTCGAGCGCCAGCGAGAGGCCTTGCTCCCGTCACTGCGCGAGTACACCGCCCGCTACGGGCTCACCCCCCGGCGAGCCGAGCACCTGGGCGCGGACGCCATCGTCATGCATCCGGGGCCCATGAACCGCGGGGTGGAGATCGCGGCCGAGGTCGCCGACCTACCCAACGCGGTGATGGTGGATCAGGTCCGCAACGGCGTGGCCGTGCGCATGGCCGTGCTGTTCCTGCTGCTCGGCTCGGGCACCCAGCTGGAAGGAGTCGATCGTGGCTGAGGCGGCTGTGCTGGTGGTCACCGGCGGTCGGGTGGTCGATCGGGAGGGCGAGCGACCGGCCGACATCGCCGTGGGCGCCGACGGGCGGATCCTGGCCGTGGACCCGAGCATCGAGCCCGGCGGAGCCCAGGTGCTCGACGCCACCGGGTGCGTCGTGGCCCCCGGGCTGGTTGATCTCCACACGCACCTGCGGGAGCCGGGCAGGGAGGAGGCCGAGACGGTCGAGTCCGGCTCCCGGGCGGCCGCTCTCGGCGGATTCACCGCCGTGGTGGCCATGCCCAACACCGAGCCCACGGTCGACAACGCTGCGGTCGTCTCCCAGGTGCTCGATCTCGGCAAGCGGGGCCTGTGCGAGGTGTTCACCGCCGGGGCCATCACGGTGGGCCGCGAGGGGGAGCAACTGGCGCCGATGGGGGAGATGGCCGCGCTCGGGGTGCGCCTGTTCACCGACGACGGGCGCGGGGTGCAGGACGAGCGCCTGATGCGCAGGGCGCTCGAGTACGCGAGCGGTCTCGACGTGACGCTGGCCCAGCACTGCGAGGTCGAGTCACTCTCCCGAGGCGGCCACATGCACGAAGGCGCGTGGTCGTCGCGGCTCGGGATCCCGGGCATCCCCGCTCAGGCCGAGGAGCTGATGGTGAGCCGCGATCTGGCCCTGGTCGAGCTGACCGGTGCCCGGATGCACTTCCAGCACCTCTCGACCGCGGGATCGGTGGAGCTCGTGCGCGCTGCGAAGGCCAAGGGCCTACCCGTCACCGCCGAGGCATGCCCCCATCACTTCACCCTCACCCACGCCGCGCTCGCGGGCTACGACCCGGTCTTCAAGGTCAACCCACCCCTGCGTACCGACGGCGATGTGGCCGCGGTCAAGCGGGGCCTCGGCGACGGGACGATCGACGCCATCGCCACCGACCACGCGCCCCACACGCAGGAGACGAAGGAAGCTCCCTTCGACGAAGCTCCCTGCGGCATGGTCGGCCTCGAGACGGCGCTCGCGCTGGCGCTGACCGAGCTGGAGCTGCCGATCGAGCGGGTGCTCGCGCTCCTGTCATGGCAACCAGCGGCCATCGCCGGCATCGCCGACTCCCACGGCGGGCCGGTCGCGGTGGGCCGGCCGGCGAACCTCTGCGTGATCGACACCGGGGCATCGTGGGTGGTCGATCCCGCTCGCAGCGCCTCCCGGAGCCGCAACAACCCGTATGCCGGCCGCACCCTCACCGGGAAGGTGCGCCACACCGTGCTGTGGGGCGAGCCGGTCGTGGTGGAGGGGGAGGCACAACGATGACCGTGCAGGAGGCGCTCCTGGTGCTCGCGGACGGCACGACCTTCGAAGGCGAAGCTATCGGGGCCCAACCACCATCCGGTGTCACCGGCGGGGAGGTGGTGTTCAACACCGTGCTCACGGGCTACCAGGAGGTGATCACCGACCCGTCCTACGCCGGGCAGATCATCACCTTCACCTACCCCCACATCGGCAACTACGGCGTGGCCGAGCACGACAACGAGTCCCGCCGCCCGCACTGCCGAGGCGTGGTCATCCGGGACCTGGCTCGCCGTCGCAGCAACTGGCGCAGCGATGACGATCTCGACGGCTTCCTCCGCCGGAACGGGATCGCCGGGATCGCCGGGATCGACACCCGGCGGCTCACTCGCCACATCCGCGAGGCGGGCGCGATGCCCGGTGCCTTCGGCACCGCGGACCAGGCTACCCTGGCCCGGGCGGCGGCGGAGGAGCCGGGCACCGACGGGCGGGACCTCGTGCGCGAGGTCACCTGTGCGGAGCCGTACACCTTCTCATCGCCGAGCGCCGCCCGGGGGAGCCGGTCGAAGCGGGTCGTTGCCTACGACCTCGGCATCAAGACCACGATCCTGCGGCACCTCGGGGAGATCGCCACGGTCGAGGTGGTCCCCGCCTCCACCCCGGCCGAGGCGGTGCTCGAGCGCGCCCCGGACGGGGTGTTCCTCTCGAACGGTCCGGGTGACCCCTCGGCCGTGGCCGGTGTGGCCGGCAGTGTGGGCGAGCTTCTCGGGAAGCTGCCGATCTTCGGGATCTGCCTGGGCCACCAGTTGCTCGCCACCGCGATCGGTGGTCGCACCTACAAGTTGCCCTTCGGCCACCACGGCGGGAACCACCCGGTTCGCCGGCTGCGTACGGGTGCGGTGGAGATCACGAGCCAGAACCACAACTACGCGGTCGACGAGGACTCGATCGCATCGGTGGCGGACGTCACCCACCGGAACCTCAACGATGGCGTCGTGGAGGGCATCCGGGTCCGGGACGTGCCGGCGTTCGGGGTGCAGTACCACCCGGAAGCCGGTCCGGGCCCGCACGACGCCAGGTACCTGTTCGCGCTGTTCGACGAGCTGATGGAGGAGCACCGCTAGTGCCGCGCCGGGATGACCTCGAGACCATCATGGTGATCGGCTCGGGACCGATCGTGATCGGCCAGGCCTGCGAGTTCGACTACTCGGGGACGCAGGCCTGCCGGGTGCTCCGGGACGAGGGCTACCGGGTGGTGCTCGCCAACTCGAACCCGGCGACGATCATGACCGACCCCGACTTCGCGGACGCCACGTACGTCGAGCCACTCGACGCGGGCATCCTGGCCAGGATCATCGAGCGCGAGCGCCCGGACGCCGTGCTGCCGACGCTCGGGGGCCAGACGGCGCTGAACCTGGCCATGGAGCTCGCCCAGGGCGGCGTGCTCGACGACTTCGGCGTCGAGCTGATCGGTGCGAACGCCGAGGCCATCGAAACCGCGGAGGACCGCGAGCGGTTCAAGGTCGCGATGGGGGAGATCGGCCTCGCCACGCCGGCATCGGGCATCGCCCACACCCTCGACGAGGCGATGGAGGTGGTCGAGCGCATCGGCCTGCCGGTGGTGGTGCGACCGGCGTTCATCCTGGGCGGGAGGGGTACGGGCATCGCGGGCACCCCGGAGCAGTTCCGCACCATCGCCCGGCGGGGTCTGGAGGCGAGCCCGATCTCGGAGATCCTGATCGAGAAGTCCATCGCCGGCTGGAAGGAATACGAGCTGGAGGTGATGCGCGATCGGGCGGACAACTGCGTGATCGTCTGCTCGATCGAGAACCTCGATCCGATGGGCGTGCACACCGGTGACTCGATCACCGTCGCGCCCGCTCAGACGCTCTCCGACGTGGAGTACCAGGCCATGCGCGACGCGGCGTTCGCCTGCATCCGTCGGGTGGGTGTGGAGACCGGCGGTTCGAACGTGCAGTTCGCCCTCGACCCCTCCAACGGCGACATGGTCATCATCGAGATGAACCCTAGGGTGAGCCGGTCCTCGGCGCTGGCCTCCAAGGCCACCGGCTTCCCGATCGCCAAGATCGCCGCCCGGCTGGCGGTGGGCTACACGCTCGACGAGATCCCCAACGACATCACCCGCAAGACACCCGCCAGCTTCGAGCCCACCATCGACTACGTGGTCACGAAGATCCCGCGCTGGGCGTTCGAGAAGTTCCCCGACACCCCAGGCGTGCTGGGCACGCAGATGCAGTCCGTGGGTGAAGCCATGGCGATCGGCCGCACCTTCCCCGAGTCCCTCCAGAAGGGGCTGCGCTCGCTCGAGCAGGGGCGCTTCGGACTGAACTGCGACCCGGCAGAGCGGCTCCTCGACGCGCTCAGCGAGGCGGAGCTGCTCGAGCAGGCGGCGATCGCCACCCCCGACCGGCCCTTCCAGCTCGAGGCGCTGTTACGCCGGGGGGTCAGCGTCGAGCGGGTGCACGAGGCCACCAAGGTCGACCCTTGGTTCCTCGACCAGATGCTGCTCATCGTGGAGGAGCGAGCCCACCTCGCGCAGGTGGGGTTCGAGGCCCTGACGAAGGCGGACTGGCGCCGAGCGAAGCGGCTCGGGTTCTCCGACGCGCAGCTCGCCTACCTGTGGGGCGTGGAGGAGGCACAGGTGCGGGCCCGCCGCCTCGCCCTCGGGGTTGCACCGACGTTCAAGACCGTCGATACCTGCGGTGCGGAGTTCGCTGCCGACACCCCGTACCACTACTCCACCTATGAGGACGAAGACGAGGTTCGCGAGAGCGACCGGCCCAAGGTGATGATCCTCGGGTCCGGTCCCAACCGCATCGGTCAGGGCATCGAGTTCGACTACTGCTGCGTGCACGCCAGCTTCGCCCTCCGCGACGCCGGCTACGAGACCATCATGGTGAACTGCAATCCCGAGACGGTCTCCACCGATTACGACAGCAGCGACCGCTTGTACTTCGAGCCGCTCACCCACGAGGACGTCATGAACGTGATCGAGGCCGAGCGGCCGGTGGGGGTGGTGGTGAGCCTCGGTGGGCAGACCCCGCTCAAGCTGGCGAACACCCTGCCGCCTGAGCTCGTTCGTGGCACCAGCCCGGCGTCCATCGACGTGGCGGAGGACCGGGAGCGCTGGAACGCCCTGTGCGCTCAGCTCGAGATCCCCCAGCCGGCGGGTGGGACGGCCACGTCCTTCGACCAGGCGCTCGCGGTCGTCGAGCGGGTGGGCTACCCGGTGCTGGTCCGGCCCTCCTACGTGCTGGGGGGCCGGGCCATGGAGATCGTCTACGACGACGAGGGCCTGCGGCGGGCGATGGAGGAGCTGGCGGGCTTCGGCAGCCTTGGCCGGGAGGGTGGCCTGTCGGCCGAGCGACCCGTGCTCGTCGACCGCTTCCTCGAAGACGCCACCGAGGTCGACGTCGACGCCGTCCGGGACCACGCCGGCGGCTTCCTCATCGGCGGGGTGATGGAGCACGTGGAGGAAGCTGGCGTCCACAGCGGTGACAGCGCCTGCACGATGCCCCCGCACTCGCTGTCGGCCGAGACCCTCGCGGTCCTCGAGGACTACACCGCGCGGATCGCCGACGCGCTCGACGTTCGCGGCCTCATCAACGTCCAGTACGCGGTGAAGGCCAACCAGGTGTTCGTCATCGAGGCCAACCCCAGGGCGTCGCGCACCGTGCCGTTCGTGGCCAAGGCCACCGGTGTGCCACTGGCCAAGATCGCCGCCAGGGTCATGCTCGGTACCACACTGGCCGAGCTGCGGCGGGAGGGCCTGCTCGTCGATCCCGCTCCGGGAGGTCACTTCGCGGTCAAGGAGGCGGTGCTCCCCTGGAGCCGATTCCCGGAGGTCGACGCCGTGCTCGGGCCGGAGATGCGCTCGACCGGGGAGGTCATGGGCATCGACGCCACGTTCGGTCTGGCCTTCGTCAAGAGCCAGCTCGCGGCCGGTACCCGGTTGCCCGAGGGCGGCACGGTGTTCCTCTCGCTCGCCGACCGCGACAAACCCGTCGGGGTGCGTGCCGCGGAGCGCTTCGTCGAGATGGGCTTCTCGATCGCGGCCACGTCGGGCACCGCGGCGTTCTTGGAGGAGCACGGCATCGAGGTCGCCACGGTGGTGGCGAAGCTCGGCGACCCGAACGGTCACGACGCCGTCGAGCTGATCGCCAGCGGCAAGGTGGACCTGGTGATCAACAGCCCCCGCGGTCGCGGGCCCCGCGCCGACGGTGCCCACATCCGGGCCGCGGCGGGGGCGCACGGGGTGCCGCTGCTGACCACCGGCGCAGCGGGCCTGGCGGCGGCCAACGGCATCGCGGACTGGGCTCACCACGAGGTGCGGGTTCACAGCCTGCAGGAGTACCACCGAGGCTCGGCGGACGACCAGCTGAGCCTGCCCCTATGACCCCGACTCATCGCCACCGAGGTTCCGCGAGCCTCCCCGGCCGGCAGAGACGAGCCCGTTCGGGTCGGGAGACCGGCGTCCGGCCGGTGGATCTGTCCACCACGGTGGGGTCGGTGGCGCTGCGCAACCCGGTGATGACCGCATCGGGCACGGCCGGCCACGGCGACGAGCTGGCGAGCTACGTCGACCTGGCGACGCTGGGGGCGGTGGTGGTGAAGTCGCTGTCGGCCGACCCCTGGCCCGGCAACCCCCCGCCGCGGGTGCACGAGACCACGGCGGGGATGATCAACAGCGTGGGTCTCCAGGGCCCCGGCGTGGCGCAGTGGCTGGCGTGCGAGCTGCCGCCGTTGCTCGCCACCGGTGCCGACGTGGTGGTCAGCATCTGGGGGCGCACGGTCGAGGACTACGCGGCGGCAGCAGAGGCCTTGGCGGACGCACCGCCCGAGGTGGTGGCCGTGGAGGTCAACCTGTCCTGCCCGAACCTGCACCACCACCCGGACGGGGCTCCGTCAGCTGGGACCGAGATGTTCGCCCAGAGCGCTTCGGCGGCCGCGGCCGCGGTCCGGGCCAGCAGGGCGTGCGGCCGTCCGCGGTGGGCCAAGCTCACCGCCAGCGTGACCAGCCTCGTGCCGATCGCGGCGTCGGTTCGCGAAGCCGGCGCCGAGGCGGTGACGCTCATCAACACCCTGCCCGCCATGAGCATCGATCCCGAGACGCGGCGCCCCCGGTTGGGCGGTGGCGGGGGAGGGCTCTCGGGGCCAGCCATCCACCCCGTGGCCGTGCGTGCCGTCTTCGACGTGCATGCCGCGATTCCGGACCTGCCGATCGTCGGTGTGGGTGGCGTGGCGACGGGCACGGATGCCGTCGAGCTGCTCCTGGCTGGCGCCTCGGCGGTGCAGGTGGGCACCTCGACGTTCGCCGATCCGCGAGCGCCGGGAGCGGTCCTGGCGGAGCTGGTGGCGTGGTGCGAGCAGCGCGGGGTGAGCGCGGTACGAGAGTTGATCGGAGGAGCACATGGGAGCTGACCCGAACCCCGAGTGGATGCCCGACGGTGCGGACGACCAGGTGCGGGCACGCCTCGCCCTGGCCCTCGACGTCGACGACCTGGTCGAGGCCCAGCGCCTCGGTCAGCTCCTACGGCCCTGGTTCGGCGTGGCCAAGATCGGCCTCGAGCTGTACAGCGCCGCGGGACCGGAGGCCATCGGGAGCCTGGCGGATGCAGGGTTCGAGGTCTTCGTCGACCTCAAGCTGCTCGACATCCCGACCACCGTCCACAAGGCGGCCCGGGTGCTCGGATCCCTCGGCGCCCGCTACCTGACCCTGCATGCCCGGGGCGACGTCCCCATGCTGCGCGCCGGGGTCGAAGGCCTGCACGAAGGAGCTGCCGCCGCGGGCCTGCCGGCCCCGGACGCGCTGGCCGTGACGGTGCTGACCAGTGACGACTCGGCCCCACCGCACGTGGTCCCGCACCGCATCGCGCTGGCGGTCGAATCGGGCTGCGGGGGGATCGTCTGCGCGGCCAGCGACGTCCGTGACGCCAAGGAGCTGGCCCCGCGCCTGAAGGCGGTCGTTCCCGGGATCCGCCTTGCCGGCACGCCCGCGCACGACCAGGTTCGCTCGGCCACGCCCGCCGGGGCGATCGCCGCCGGCGCCGACCTCCTCGTGATCGGACGGGCCGTGACCCAGGCGGACGATCCGCCCGCGACCGCGGCGGCGGTCGCCGCGGAGGTGCTGGGTGCGTCGCGCTAGGGTCGCTCCCATGCCGCTCCCACCGTCACTCTCCGATGAACAACGGCAGGCCGCGCTGGCCAAGGCAGCTGAAGTGCGCCGGGCCCGGGCCGAGCTCAAGGAGAAGCTCAAGATGGGCTCGATCACCCTCCGCGACGTGCTCGCGCAGGGGGAACACGACGAGACGATCGGGAGGATGAAGGTGCTCGCGGTCCTGGAGTCGCTCCCCGGGGTGGGGAAGGTCAAGGCACGTCGGACGATGGAGCACATCGGCATCGACGAGTCCCGCCGCGTGCGTGGCCTGGGTGACAAGCAACGCGAGGCGCTGATCGAAGCCTTCGGCGCCTGATCCGTCGCCGCCGCGTCATGATCATCGTCGTCTCGGGCCCCGGCGGCGTCGGCAAGGGCACCGTGGTGCGCAAGCTCGTCGAGCGCGACCCTGCGCTGTGGTTGAGCCGGTCCTGGACGACCCGGCCCCGCCGGCCCGGCGAGCCCGCGGATGCCTACGTCTTCGTGGACGAGCCCACCTTCCGCCGCCGGGTGGCCGAGGGCGGGTTCCTCGAGCATGCCGAGTTCCTCGGCCATCTCTACGGCACGCCGGTGCCCGATGAGCTGCCTGCGGGCCACGACCTGGTGCTCGAGATCGACGTGCAGGGGGCGGAGCAGGTGCGGGCCCGCTCGCCCGAGGCCCTGCTGGTGCTGCTGGTCGCCCCTTCCCCCGAGGAGCAGGCAGCTCGGCTGATCGGGCGTGGCGACTCGCCCGATCAGGTCGAGCGCCGGCTGGCCAAGGCCGGCGAGGAGATCGCCGTCGCCCGTCGCCTGGGGGCGATCGAGGTGGTCAACGACCGCCTCGAGGACACCGTGGCCCGGCTCGAAGAACTGATCCGCCAGGCCCGGGCGGGTGGCCGGCCGGGCCTGGCACCGTGATCACGGCCTCCGGGGCACGGAGCCCTGGTGGGGCGCCTGCTGCTAGGATCATCAGTCGCTCTACGCCCGCCTGCACGAACGGGAGACGCCATGGCGCAGGTCCACGACTCCATGATGACCCCTCGCATCGAGGACCTCATGTCCAAGGTCGACTCGAAGTTCAAGCTCGTCACCCTGGCGGCGTTGCGCGCTCGGCAGATCAACTCGTACTTCGGTCAACTGGGTGAGGGGCTCGGCGCGAGCATTCCTCCGCAGGTCACCTCGGTCGCCCGGAAGCCGCTTTCCATCGCCTTCGAGGAGATCGCCGCGGACAAGATCACGGCCGAGCCCCTGCCGGACGAGACCGAGGCCGACACCGAGGCCGCACCCGCCGAGTAGGCGGGCCCGCCCTCCTGGTCCCGACATGCTGGCCGGGCGCACCATCGTCCTCGGTGTCACCGGCGGCATCGCGGCCTACAAGGCTCTCGAGGTCTGCCGTCGGCTGGTCGACGCGGGCGCGCACGTCGCCCCCGTGCTCACCGAGGGAGCGACCCGGTTCATCGGTGAGACCAGCTTCTCCGCGCTGGCGTCCGAGCCCGCCCAAACCTCCCTGTGGGACGAGCGCGACCCCATCCCGCACACCCGTCTGGGTCAGATGGCGGATCTCGTCCTCGTCTGCCCGGCCACCGCCCGGCTGATCGGTGCCTACGCGGCCGGCATCTCCGACGACCTGCTGACCGCCACGCTGCTCGCCACCCGGGCCCCCGTGGTGGTGTGCCCGGCGATGCACACCGAGATGTGGGAGCACGCCGCGGTCCAGCACAACCTCGCCGTGCTCGCGCAGCGGGGGGTCACCATCGTGCCGCCCGGGGAGGGTCGGCTGGCGGGCGGCGACGTCGGGGTGGGGCGGCTGGCGGAGCCCGAAGTGATCGTGGATGTGGTCGAGCGGGTGCTGGCGCCGAAGGACATGGAAGGCTGGCGGGTGCTGGTCACCGCCGGCGGGACCCGCGAGGCCATCGATCCGGTGCGGGTGATCACCAACCGCTCGTCGGGCAAGCAGGGCCATGCCATCGCCGCGGAAGCGGCCGCCCGGGGGGCCAAGGTCACCCTCGTCACCACCACCGACCGGCCTGCACCCCCCGGGGCGGAGGTGGTCAGGGTCTCGAGCGCAGCCGACATGCAGGCCGCGGTCATGCCCCGAGCCGCCGACCAGGACGTGATCGTTATGGCTGCCGCGGTGGCCGACTTCCGGCCCGCCGAGATCGCCCCGCGCAAGATCAAGAAGGGGGCGGAGCCGCCACGGATCGTGCTCGAGCCCACCCACGACTTCCTGGTCGACCTCGGCCAGCGCAAGCCGGAGGGCCAGATCCTGGTTGGGTTCGCCGCGGAGACCGACGACGTACTGGCCAACGCCCGGAACAAGCTGGTGCGAAAGGGCCTCGATCTCATCGTGGCCAACGACGTCTCTGCGCCGGGAGCAGGCTTCGAGCACGACACCAACCAGGTGGTGATCCTCTCGGCTGCCGGGATCGAGCATGATGGAGCGCTGACCGACAAGCGCTCGGTCGCCCGAGCCGTGCTCGACGCGGTCGTGGCGGCGCGGGTGGCCCGCCCGCCCCGGCCCTCGGAGAGCCCTTGACCGTGATACACCGCCGCCGCCTGTCGTTGGCGTCGGCCCAGAACAGGAGCGTTTCGTGACCAGCTGGACCTTCACCTCGGAGTCCGTCACCGAGGGCCACCCCGACAAGATGGCCGACCAGATCTCGGACTCCATCCTCGACGCGCTGCTGGCGGAGGATCCGCAGAGCCGGGTGGCCTGCGAGACGCTGGTGACCACCGGGCTGGCCATCGTGGCGGGCGAGATCACCACCAAGGCATGGGTCGACATCCCCGGCATCGTGCGCTCGACCATCAACGACATCGGCTACAACCGGGAGTCCTACGGCTACGACGGCTCGACGGTCGGGGTGATGGTCGCCCTCGACGAGCAGTCGCCCGACATCGCGCAGGGCGTCGACGACTCCGAGGAGGTCCGCAGCGGGATCAGCGGCGAGGACCTCCTCAACAAGCAGGGGGCAGGCGACCAGGGGATGATGTTCGGCTATGCCTGCGACGAGACCGACGTGCTGATGCCCCTGCCCATCCACCTCGCGCACCGCATGGCGGAGCGCCTGGCGGAGGTTCGCAAGGCCGGCACCGTCCCCTACCTGCGTCCGGACGGCAAGACCCAGGTCACCTTCGAGTACGTCGACGGCAAGCCCACGCGCTTGCAGACCGTGCTCATCTCGACCCAGCACAACGACGGCGTCGACCGCGACGAGGTGATCAAGCCCGATCTCATCGAGCACGTGATCCGCCCGGTGATCCCCCCGCAGTTCGCCGACGACGACTATGCGGTCCACGTCAACCCGACCGGCCGCTTCGTCATCGGTGGCCCGGTGGGCGACGCCGGCCTCACCGGTCGCAAGATCATCGTCGACACCTACGGTGGCATGGCTCGCCATGGTGGCGGCGCGTTCTCGGGCAAGGACCCGTCGAAGGTCGACCGGTCGGCGGCGTACGCGGCCCGGTGGGTGGCGAAGAACGTCGTGGCCTCCGGCGCGGCCCGCCGCTGCGAGATCCAGGTGGCGTACGCGATCGGGATGGCCCGACCCATCTCGGTCATGGTCGAGACCTTCGGGACCGAAGCCGTCGACCCGGCCAAGATCAGCGACGCGGTGCAGGAGGTGTTCGACCTGCGGCCTGCCGCCATCATCCGCGACCTCGACCTGCGTCGCCCCATCTTCCGCCGGACCGCGGCCTACGGGCACTTCGGCCGGACGGGGGAGGAGTTCACCTGGGAGCAGACGAACCGGGTGAGCGACCTGCAGTCGGCGCTCGGTCTCTGACCACCGCCCTCAGCCGTGGCCCGGGTGGTACGGGTGCTGCCCGACGTCCCGGCGATCGACAAGACCTTCGACTACCTGGTCCCCGAGACGGTCGAGGACCAGGTGCGCGTCGGCACGATGGTGCGGATCGCACTGCACGGGCGCCGGGTCGGTGGCTGGGTGGTTGCCGACGACGTCGAGCCTCCCCCGGGGCTGGCGCTGAAACCGCTCGCGAAGGTCACGGGCTGGGGCCCGCAGCCTGAGGTGATCGAGCTCGCCCGCTGGGCCGCCTGGCGATGGGCAGGCCGCCTGGCGTCGTTCCTGCGTACCGCGTCGCCGGAGCGGGCGGTGCCGCACCTGCCGGCATCCCACCCGGCCGGTCACCCGCTGCCGGCGGTCACCGACGAACTGGTCGCTGAGGCGCTGCGGGCTGGGCGAGGGGTGACGGTGCTGCGCCTGCCACCGGCCACCGACCTCTATCCGGTGGCCCTGGCCGCCGCGGGCACCGGCCACGCCCTGATCCTCGTGCCCGGCGCGTCGAGTGCCCGCCATCTCGGGCTGCGCCTCCGGCGAGCAGGTGCGTCGGTGGCGGTGATGCCTCACGAGTGGGCCCGAGCTCGGGACGGCGCAACGGTGGTGGGCACCCGGGCCGCCGCGTGGGCGCCGGTCGTCGACCTGTCGGCGGTCGTGGTGGTGGACGAGCACGATGAGAGCTGGCAGCAGGAGCAGGCGCCGACTTGGCACGCCCGGGACGTGGCGGTCGAGCGGGCCCGTCGAGCTGGCGTCCCATGCGTGGTCGTGTCGCCCACCCCCACGCTGGAAGCGCAGGCGATGGGAAGCGTGCTGCGCCCGTCCCGGGCCACCGAGCGCGCCGGTTGGCCGGTGCTCGACGTGGTCGATCGGCGCGGAGACGATCCGGCCCGGCGCAGCCTGTTCTCCGAGCGCTTCGTGCGAGTCCTGCCGGATACGGGCCGGGTGGTGTGCGTCGTGAACCGCAAGGGACGCTCCCGCCTGCTGGCATGCGCCTCGTGCGGCGCGATCGCGACCTGCGAGCGGTGCCGGGCAGCAGTCGTGCAGGACGATTCGGGAGAGCTGGTCTGCGGCCAGTGTGGGTCCCGCCGGCCTGCAGTGTGCCTGTCCTGCGGTGCCGGGGCGTTCAGGAACCTCCGGGCTGGCGTGTCCCGGGTCCGCGAGGAGCTCGAGGCACTGGTGCGTGAACCGGTGGTGGACGTGACCGCGTCGACGGCTGGCCGTAGCCTGCCGGACGCCAGGTTCTTCGTGGGCACCGAAGCCGTGCTGCACCGGATCGACACCGCCGTGCTGGTGGCCTTCCTCGATTTCGACCAGGAGCTGCTCGCTCCGCGCTATCGGGCCGCCGAGGAAGCACTGTCGCTGCTCGTGCTGGCAGCCCGCCTGGTCGGCGGGCGGGGATCCGGGGGGCGGGTCCTGGTGCAGACCCGAATGCCCCGCCACGAGGTGATCGAGGCCGCTCTGCACGGCGATCCCACCCGGGTGTCGGAGGCCGAGGCCGCCCGCCGGCGGGCACTCGGCTTCCCGCCCGTCAGCGCGATGGCGGTCGTGTCGGGGCCGAGCGCGCCCGCGTTCATGGAGGCGTTCGGCCAGCCGCTCGGGGTCGAGATCCTCGGCCCGAGCGACGGGCGCTGGCTGCTCCGGGCGCCGGATCACGGGCCGCTGCTCGATGCGCTGGCGGCCACCCCCCGTCCCGCCGGGCGTCTGCGGATCGAGGTCGACCCCCTGCGCCTCTGACCCCACGAGCGTTCTGGCAGGTCGAGCGCGTGCTCTGGCACGCGTTTTCGCTGCCGGTTGGGTGTGGTGGTGCGTTCTGGCAGGTCGAGCGCGTGCTCTGGCACGCGTTTTCGCTGCCGGTTGGGTGTGGTGGTGCGTGTTCCGGCACCCGCCGGACACGCCGGTTGCAGGAGAAGTGGGTTCAGGACGGTGCCACGGTCCAGTGCTGGCGGCGGGCCTCGTAGAGGGCGATGGTCGCGGCAGTGCCCACGTTCAGGGAAGCGATCTTGCCAACCAGCGGCAGGTAGGCCAGACGATCGCAGGCTTCCGAGGCGGCGTGGCTGAGCCCGCGGTCCTCATGGCCGACCACGAAGCACACGTCGCCCTCGAGCGGGACCGTGTACAAGGGTGATGCTCCCTCGGCGAGCTCGAGCCCGACCACGTGGTAGCCATCGGCGCGGGCGGCCCGGATCGCCTCCTGCCCGTCGACCGCGGAGCACCATCGCAGGTAACGCTGGGAGCCGAGGGCGGTCTTGTGCACCTTGGGGTGATCGGGCTGGGCTGACGGCCCCGCCAACCAGAGGTGGTCGACCCCGTACGCGGCGGCGGACCGCAGGATGCCACCGACGTTGAACGGGTTCTGCACACCGTCGAGCACCAGCGCCAACCTCGCGGTCGTGCGGTGCCGCCACGACCGGTGGAGGCGTTTGAGCTCCGTGGGCGAGAGGTTCCGGCTCACGGTCGAGCTCTGCCGACGACGGTTCGCAGGAGCCGGTAGCCGCCACGCGACCCCAGCCGCTCGGTGGGATGGCCATGCTCCGCCAGCCAACGCTGCAACGAGTCCGCACCGAGGTGCTTGTGGACCACCAGCACCAGTTCCCCGTCGGCCCGGATACGTGCCAGCCACCCGAGCAGCAGCTCGTGGAGGGCCTGCTTGCCGATCCGGATCGGGGGATTGGACCAAACCGCGTCGAAGCACACATCGGCAGGCACCTCCTCCGGTTCGATGACCCGGACGTTGGGCAGTCCGAGGCGCTCCGCGTTCTCCCGGCAGAGCTGGCGTGCCCGCTCGTTGACGTCCACGGCCCAGACCGTCGCGCCCGGGGCTCGCCGGGCGAGGGTCGTCGCGATGGGTCCGTAGCCGCAGCCGAGGTCGAGCAGGTCGGTCGTCCGGACAGGAATGGGTGGCCCGTCGGAGAGCAGGAAGCTGGTGCCCGGATCGATCCGGTCCGGGGAGAACAGACCCCGGTCCGTCACCAGCTCGACGCTCCCGTCCGGCAGGATCAACGACACCGTGCGCCGCTGGTGGCGAGCAGCTGGTCGGGGGTCGAAGTAGTGGCCACGGGGTGTGCCCTGCACCGCGTCGACGGTAGCGGTCCGGCGGTAGCCTGGGGACGTGACGTATCCGATCCGGGTCATCGGCGACCCCGTGCTCACCCAGCGGGCGGCAGAGGTCGACGACATCGACGGCAAGATCGCGCGGCTGGCCGAGGACATGCTGGAGACCATGTACGAGGCGCCGGGCATCGGTCTCGCTGCGCCTCAGGTCGGCGTGCAGAAGCGACTCTTCGTCTACGACCACGACGGCGAGCCGGGGGTGCTGATCAACCCGGAGATCAGGGAGTCGAGCGGGGAGTGGGTCTTCCAGGAGGGCTGCCTGTCGATCCCCGGCCTCTACTTCGACATCGTCCGCCCGAAGGAGATCCTGCTCGTCGGTCTCGATCTGCATGGCAACGAGGTCCACATCGAAGCCGATGAGCTCCAGGCGCGGCTGTTCCAGCACGAACTCGACCACCTCGACGGGGTGCTGATGACCGAGCACCTCGATGCCGACCAGCGCAAGGAGGCCAAGCGAGCGATCCGCGAGCTGCGATTGCGCGAACCGCAGCCGTCAGGCGCGCGCGGGCCAGTAGCCGGTGGGCTGACCCTTCCCTGAGGGCCGGTGCGGCCCGTGCTTGCGCCTGCTCCCCGCCATCCGCGCCGGCTGGTCTATCTCGGCACGCCTGCCCTGGCAGTACCGCCCCTGCGAGCCCTGCACGACGCGGGACACGAGATCGCCCTGGTGGTGTCCCGGGCTGACAAGCGCCGTGGCCGCGGTGGCGGGCTCCACCCCAGCCCGGTGAAGGCCGCGGCTCTCGATCTCGGCCTCCCCGTGACTGATCGCCTCGAAGAGGCCCTGGGAGTGGGCGCCGACCTCGGCGTGGTGGTGGCCTACGGGCGGCTGATCCCCACCAGCCTGCTCGAACGCCTGCCGATGGTGAACCTGCACTTCTCGCTCTTGCCCCGATGGCGCGGTGCCGCGCCGGTCGAGCGGGCGATCCTGGCCGGCGACGAGGTCACCGGGGTGTGCCTCATGCGGGTGGAGGAGGGGCTCGACACCGGCGGGGTGTACACCCGCACGGAGGTGCCCATCGGTCCTGACGACACCGCGGCCGAGCTGCAGGATCGGCTGGTGGCCGCAGGCGTCGCGATGCTGCTCGACTCCTTGGTGACGGGCCTGGGCGAGCCGGTGCCGCAGGTGGGGGAGCCCACCTACGCGGAGAAGCTCCGGCCGGAAGAGCTGCGTCTGGACTGGACCCGCTCCGCTGCCGAGCTGCATCGCATCGTGCGGGTCGGCGGGGCGTACACCTCCTTCCGGGGGAAGCGGCTGAAGGTCTGGCGCACCCGCCTGCTCGACGCCTCGGCCGGTCTGCCGGGAGGGAACCCGGGGGGAGCCGGGCTCCGGCCGGGCGAGCTGGTGGGGAGCGCGGTGGTGACCGGCCGGGGCCTGCTCGAGCTGGTGGAGGTGCAGCCGGAGGGCCGGGCCCGGATCGACGCCCGCAGCTGGCGCAACGGTGCCCGCCCCCGGCCGGGTGAACGCCTCGGCGACGAGACTTGATGGTCGGGAGAACGGGGGCCTCCCCGGGCGTGGCGGCTCGGAGGCTGGCAGTCGAGGCGCTCCGCCGCATCGAGGAGGGCGGCGCCTATGCGAACCTCCTCCTCCCGTCGCTGCTCGAGCGGAGTGACCTCGACGGGCGCGACCGCCGCTTCGTCACCGAGCTGGTGTACGGAGTCACCCGGATGCGGCGGGCCTGTGACTGGCTGGTGGACCGCTTCCTGGCTCGGGATCCGGATCCCGACGCGCGCGCCTGGCTCCGGCTCGGTGCCTACCAGCTCGTGTTCCTCGGCACACCCCCTCACGCGGCCGTGGCCGCGACCGTGGGGGCTGCGCCGCGCAAGCTCCGGGGCCTGCTCAACGCGGTGTTGCGTCGAGTGGCGGGCACGCCGGTCTCCTGGCCGGACGACGCGACCCGCCTCAGCTACCCGGACTGGATCGTCGAGCGGCTCCGGGCCGACCTCCGTCCCGAGCGGGCCGACGCCGCGCTGGCTGCGATGAACCAAGCGGCCACCGTGACCAGGCGGGCCGACGGCTACGTGCAGGACCTCGCTTCACAGTGGGTGGCCGAGGCGGTGGAAGCCGCGCCGGGTGAGCGGGTGCTCGACGTCGCGGCCGCACCCGGTGGCAAGGCCACGGCGATGGCCCGGACCGGCGCGTTCGTGGTGGCGGTGGACTCGAGGTTCGGTCGGGCTGCGCTGGTGGCCCGGAACGCGACGGATCTGCGTCTGGACCGCCACGCCCTGGTGGCCGTCGCCGACGGCCGTCGCCCTCCCTTCGCCGGCTCGCCGTTCGACCGCATCCTGATCGATGCTCCCTGCAGCGGGTTGGGGACGCTACGCCGACGGCCCGACGCCCGATGGCGGATCCGGCCGGAGCAGGTCCAGGAGCTGGCGGCCCTCCAGCGGCAGCTCGTCGACGCCGCGGTGCCGCTGCTGCGACCCGGCGGTCTGCTGGTCTACAGCGTGTGCACCCTCACCCGGGCCGAGACCATCGGCGTCGACGAGCATCTCCGCACGGCCCATCCCCGGCTCGCGGCGCTGCCACCCCCGGGAGGCCCGTGGGTCCCGCATGGTCGCGGGTCGATGGTCCTCCCACAGGCCGCGGGCACCGATGGCATGTTCCTGCTCCGCGTGCGGGTGCCCCTCTGACATGCTCTGGCGCCATGGGCCAGTCAGCGAGCGAGGGCGAGAATCACCGCAACACCTTGGAGGCCAAGGTGCTCACGGTCAGCGACGGCGTGGTCGCCGGCTCCCGTGAAGATCGGTCGGGCCCAGCGCTCGTGGAGCGCCTCCGTGCCGCGGGCTACCAGGTGCTCGAGCATCGGGTGGTCCCGGACGGCCGTGAGGAGGTGGCGGAGGCCCTGGTCGAGCTGGCGGAGGGCTTCGCCGGGCTCATCGTCACCAGCGGTGGAACCGGCTTCGGGCCCCGGGATCTCACGCCGGAGGGCACGCTGGTGGTGCTCGAGCGGGAGGCACCGGGCCTGGCCGAGGCCATGCGCGCTGCCAACCCGCTCGGCCGGCTCTCCCGCGGCCGAGCGGGCACCCGCGGCCGGGCGCTGATCCTCAACCTGCCCGGGTCAGCGGCTGGGGCGCTCGAGTGCCTGGAGGCGCTCCTGGACGTGCTCCCGCACGCCCTCCGCCTGCTGGCCGGGCAGCGTGCTGGCCACTGAGTCCGCGCCCTGGTCGATTGCCGCGCCGATCGTTGTTGTCCGCGACCAGCACCTGGCCTACAGTGGCGCATGCCCCTCGCGGGGTCGGGTGAAAGTCCCGACCGGCGGTGAGAGCCCGCGAACCCGGTTGTCCAAGCAGCCGGGCCGACCCGGTGGAATCCCGGGGCCGACGGTGAGAGTCCGGATGGGAGCGAGGGCGCGGCGCTCGTCGCGCGCGCCCGGGCCAGGAGCCGTATCGACACGGAGTCTGCAAGGTTGGGTGTGACCGACGAGGAGCGCATGCGCCAAGCCTTCGATGCGGCTGCCGGTGTCCGGCGCCGGGTCGCTCCCCGTCCCTGGGTCGGCGCGGTGGTGGTCCCTGCGGATGACCCCGACGGGCCGGGCATCGTCGGGGCGACCGACGGCCGAGAAGGACCCCACGCCGAGATCGTGGCCCTGCGGGCCGCCGGGAGCGCGGCGAAGGGGGCCACGCTGTTCTGCACCCTCGAGCCATGCTCGCACCACGGCCGCACTCCCCCGTGCGCGGACGCGGTGATCGCGGCGGGGATCAGCCGGGTCGTCGTCGCCATCGAGGATCCCGACCCGCACGTGTCCGGCCGGGGCCTGGCCCGGCTGGCCGATGCCGGCATCGAGGTGCAGGTCGGCGTCGGCGAGGCCTTTGTCCGCGAGCAGCTCCGCCCGTACCTGCACCATCGGCGCACCGGGAGGCCGTTCGTGATCCTGAAGCTGGCGGCGACGATCGACGGCCGCACAGCGGCACCGGATGGCTCCAGCCAGTGGATCACGGGGCCGACGGCTCGGGAGGATGCCCATCGCCTCCGGGCGGACAGCGACGCGGTGCTGGTGGGCGCAGGCACAGTCCGGGCGGACGACCCGTCGCTCACCGTGCGTCTGCCCGCCGGGGAGGCCGACGGGGTCGAGCCCCTGCGGGTCGTGCTCGGCCGGGCACCGGCGGGGGCGAAGGTGCACCCCGCGCTGGAGCTCGGCGGCGACCTCGACGCGGTCCTGGCCGAGCTGGGGGCCCGCGGCGTGCTGCAGCTGCTCGTCGAGGGCGGGGCGCAGGTCGCCCATCAGTTCCACACGGCTGGTCTCGTCGACCGGTACGTCTTCTACCTGGCGCCCGCGCTCATGGGCGGCGACGACGCCCCAGGGCTGTTCAGTGGTCCGGCTGCCGCGAGCATCGAGTACCTGTGGCGGGGAGACATCGTGAACCTCTGCCGGCTCGGCGACGACCTGCGGATCGACCTCGAGCCCCGCCGTGGCTCGGCGGAGGGGACCATCGGCCAGGTGGGAGGGTGCTGAATGTTCACCGGCATCGTCGAGGAGCTCGGCACCGTGATCGCCCGGAACGGTGCGGATCTGCGGATCCGGGCCCGGGAGGTGCTCGCCGGGGCCGGTCTCGGTGACTCCATCGCGGTCAACGGATGCTGCCTCACCGTGGTCGAGATCGGCGACGGCTGGTGGCGGGCCGAGGTCAGCGAGGAGACCGACCGGCGCACCAACCTCGGCGAGCTGCGGGAGGGCGATCCGGTCAACCTTGAACGTCCCGTGCGCCTCCAGGACCGCCTGGGCGGCCACCTGGTCCAAGGACACGTCGATGCGGTCGGCGAGGTGGTGGAGCCGGCGCCCGATCTCCGGGTGCGGATGCCCGCCCACCTGCTCCGCTACGTGGTCGAGAAGGGCTCCGTGACCGTGGACGGCGTGAGCCTCACGGTGGTGCAGGTGCTCGACGACGGGTTCACCGTGGCGGTCATCCCGCACACCGCGGCGGTCACCACACTGGGGCGCAAGGGCCCGGGGGCTCGGGTCAACCTGGAGGTCGACGTGATCGCGAAGTACACGGAACGGCTCCTCGCCGCCCAGCTCGACGCCGCTCGGGCGACGGCGGTCGCTGGCGAGGTCACGGCTAGCGACGAGGTCACAGAGAAGGAGGGCCGATGATCCACGACCCGGTCGACGGGCCCGCTGAGGGCCGGGGAGGGCCTCCCGTGACATCCCGATCGGGGCACACCGAGGCCTTCGCCACCATCCCCGAAGCGGTGGCAGCCATCTCGCGGGGGGAGATCGTCGTCGTGGTCGACGACGAGGATCGGGAGAACGAGGGCGACCTGATCATGGCGGCCGAGTTCGCCACCCCGGAGAAGATCGCGTTCTTCGTGCGGCACACCTCGGGGGTGATCTGCGTACCGCTGACCGGCGAGCGCCTCGACGAGCTGGACATCCCGCTGATGGTCCGCGATCACTCGAACACGGAGGCGCAGCGCACCGCGTTCACCTACAGCGTCGACTACCGGCACGGGACCTCGACGGGCATCTCCGCCGCGGATCGTGCCGCCACCATCAAGGCCCTCATCGATCCCGCCACCCGACCCGGCGACCTCGCCCGACCGGGCCACATCTTCCCCCTCCGGTACGCGGAAGGCGGGACGCTCAAGCGAGCAGGCCACACGGAGGCGGCGGTCGATCTGGCCCGGATGGCCGGCCTGTACCCCGCCGGTGTCCTCTGTGAGATCGTCAACGACGACGGCACCATGGCCCGGGTGCCGGACCTGGTCGAGTTCTGCCGGGAGCACGGCCTGCTCATGATCTCGATCGCCGAGTTGATCCGTTACCGGCGCCAGAACGAGAAGCTGGTCAAGCGCGTCGCCGAGGCCCGCATCCCCACCGAGTGGGGCGAGTTCACCTGCTACGTGTACGAGTCGGTGCTCGACGGGGAGCAGCACGTCGCCCTGGTGAAAGGTGCGGTGCAGGGTCAGGACAACGTCCTGGTCCGGGTGCACAGCGAGTGCCTGACCGGCGACGTGTTCGGCTCGCTGCGCTGCGACTGCGGCATCCAGCTCGACCAGGCCATGCGCAAGATCGCAGAAGAGGGGCTCGGGGTGCTGGTCTACCTCCGGGGCCACGAAGGCCGGGGCATCGGCATCGGGCACAAGATCCGCGCCTACAGCTTGCAGGACCAGGGGCGCGACACGGTCGACGCCAACATCGAGCTGGGCCTGCCGGTGGACAGCCGCGAGTACGGTATCGGCGCCCAGATCCTGGTGGATCTCGGCATCACCACCATGCGCTACATGACCAACAACCCCGCCAAGTACGGGGGCATCGAGGGGTTCGGCTTGGAGATCGTCGAGCGGGTCCCGCTGCAGTCGGCACCCAACCCGGAGAACATCGCCTACCTGCGCACCAAACGGGAGCGCATGGGGCACCTCCTCGAGGGGCTCGACGATGTCCTCTAACTTCCGAGCCGGGAGCTCGGTGGAGGGAGCCGTCGACGGCCGAGGGATGCGCATCGGGTTGGTGTGTGGGCGGTTCAACGACCTCATCACGACTCGCCTGCTCGATGGTGCCAGCAACGGCCTCGCGGTCCACGGGGTCTCCGAGCAGGATGTCACCGTCGCCTGGGTGCCGGGCGCGTTCGAGATCCCGATCGCGGCGAAGACGATGGCGGTGTCGGGCGAGTACGACGCGGTGATCGCCCTTGGTGCGGTGATCCGTGGCGACACCGCTCACTTCGACTACGTGGCCGGACCGTGCGCGTATGGCATCCAGCAGGCGCAGCTGGAGACCGGTGTGCCGATCGTGTTCGGGGTGTTGACCACCGAGAACCTCGAGCAGGCGCTCGAGCGGTCCGGGGAGCACGACAACAAGGGCGAGGAAGCCGCGAAGACGGCGATCGAGATGGTCGACCTGCTGCGCCGGCTCCGCAAGGGCTGAGGGCGCGCTCAGCTCACCGCGGCACCGAAGGACCGGCCGATCAGCATCGTGAGGGCCATGGCGCCGGCTCCGCCGGCGAGCACCCGGACGGTGGCCCGGCCCGGCGGCGCCCCGCCCATGCGCGCGCCGAGCGCACCGAGTAGGCCGAGCGCGACCAGGGCGGTGATGAGGGTGAAGACCAGCCGGGTCGGCGCGGACGTGGCCGCGATGGCGAGCACCGGGAGCGCGGCGCCGGCGGCGAAGGATCCGGCCGACACCGTGGCCGCCTGCAGCGGGCGGGCCCGGGTCTCCTCGGTGATGCCCAGCTCCTCGCGCAGGTGCACCTCGAGCACGTCGCCTTTCGAGAGCTCCTCGGCCACCTGCTGGGCGAGCCCCGGCGAGAGGCCTTTGTGGCGATAGATGGCCACGAGCTCCGCGAGCTCACGCTCGGGTGTGGTGGCCAGCTCCTGCATCTCCTTGGCGATGTCCGCCCGTTCCATGTCGCGCTGCGAGCTGACCGACACGTACTCGCCGACGGCCATGGAGAGCGCGCCGGCGACCAGGCCCGCCATGCCCGCCGTGAGCACGAGCGCCCGCTCCGTGTCGGCCGCCGCCACCCCCAGCACGAGGCTCGCGGTCGACACGATGCCGTCGTTGGCGCCGAGCACCGCCGCCCGCAGCCAGCCGGCGCGATGGCTGCGATGCCGTTCGATGTGCTGCATCCGGCCCAGCTTAGGGAATGCGTGCCGAGCCGCTGATGCTGGGACGGTACCGTTGCGCCATGCTGAAGCTCGTCCTGCCCAAGGGCTCGCTCGAGAAGGCCACGCTCGAGCTGTTCGAGGCGGCCGATCTGCGTGTCCGGCGTGATTCGGTCGTCACCTACCGGGCCGACATCGTCGATCCGCGCATCGACGAGGTGCGCATCCTGCGGCCCCAGGAGATCCCGCGCTACGTGGCGGAGGGCCTCTTCGACCTCGGTATCACCGGTCGTGACTGGGTGGAGGAGACGGCCAGCGAGGTGGTCTCGCTCGGTGAGCTGCACTACTCGAAGGCCACGGACAACCCGGTCCGGATCGTGGTGGCGGTCCCGGCCGACTCACCCTACGAGCACGTAGCCGACCTGCCCCAGGGGGTGCGGGTCTCGACCGAGTACCCGCAGCTCACCCGGCGGTTCTTCGAAGAGAAGGGCATCGACGCCGATATCCGGCTCTCCTACGGCGCCACGGAGGCCAAGGTGCCCGACATCGTCGACTGCATCGTCGACATCACCGAGACCGGTCGTGCACTGCGGGCGGCCGGGCTGAAGATCATCGACACCATCCTGCTGTCCTACACGGAGCTGATCGCGAACCCGGCCTCCTTCGAGGATCCCGACAAGCAGCACGCCATGCGGCAGCTGCAGACCCTGCTCGAAGGGGTGCTCGAGGCGAGGGGCAAGGTGCTGGTGAAGCTCAACGTGAGAGCGGAGCAGCTCGACCGGGTCATCGACCTGCTCCCGGCCATGAAGTCGCCGACGGTCAACGAGCTCTACGCGGGCGCGGGCTACGCGGTGGAGACGGTCGTGCCCAAAGCCACCATCAACGTGTTGATCCCTGCGCTGCGCGACGCTGGCGCCACCGACATCATCGAGCTCCCGATCTCGAAGATCGTGCACTGACATGCCTCGCGGCCGGGTCGTCGCCTTCGACGAGCAGCGCGGTGTGGGCACGGTCCGGGCCGAGTCCGGCGGTGAGCACTTCTTCCACTGCACCGCCATCGCGGATGGCAGCCGAACGATCGAGGTCGGCGCCGCGGTCTGCTTCGATGTCGTCGCCGGCCACCGAGGCGAATGGGAAGCGACCAGGGTCGAACCCGTGGGGGGCGGACCCGCCTCACCGGTGCGGTGACGGAGGTGTCCGAGACCGCCGCTGCCGGTGCGCCGGCGATCCAGACCTTCCAGCTCACGAAGGCCTACGGCCGGGTGCGGGGCATCGAGGCGATCGATCTGCGGGTGGAGCGAGGGGAGGTGTTCGGCTTCCTCGGGCCGAACGGAGCGGGGAAGACCACGACCATCCGCACCCTGCTCGATCTCCAGCGCCCGACCAGCGGTAGGGCCACGCTGCTGGGGATGGACAGCCGCCGAGACTCGGTGGCGATCAAGCGGCGGGTCGGGTACCTGACCGGCGAGCTGGCGCTCTACGAGCGGTTGACGGGCCGGGAGCACCTGGCGTGGCTCGCCAGGTTGCGAGGGGGCATCGACCCTGGTGCGCTCGGTGCCCTCACCGAGCGCTTCGGGGTCGAGCTGGACCGGCCCATCCGTGATCTGTCCAAAGGGAACCGCCAGAAGATCGGGCTGGTGCAGGCTCTGATGCACGAACCGGACCTGCTGATGTTCGACGAGCCGACCTCCGGGCTGGACCCGCTGGTCCAGGACGAGTTCCTCCGGCTGGTGCAGGAGATCGCGGCCTCGGGCAGGACGGTCTTCCTCTCCTCCCACGACCTCGACGAGGTCCAACGGGTGGCCGACCGGGTGGGCATCGTTCGCGACGGCCGGCTGGTCGCGGTCGAGTCGGTGGAGACGCTCCGCCGGCGCGCCGTCCGGCACGTGGAGATCACCTTCGCTCGGCCCGTGGACCCGGGCGCCTTCTGCCGGCTCGATGGGGTGGTGGACGCGACCGCGCACGGACCGGTGGTGAAGCTCTCCGTGCACGGGAGGCTGGACGCGATCGTCAAGGAGGCGGCCCGCCACCCCGTCGTCGACCTCCTGAGCCAGCCTGCCGATCTGGAGGAGATCTTCCTCGCCTACTACCGGCAGGAGCCGGGGGAGGAGCGCTGATGGCCGGGCCGCGACTCGACGTGGCCCATCGGGCCTTCCGGGACCGGCGCCGAGCCCGGTTCTGGTGGGTGCTCGGTTCGGTGCTCTACTGCCTGGCGATCGTGGCGGCGTTCCCGTCGATGAAGGGGCAACAGGACATCAACCGGATCCTCCAGGACTACCCGCCGGAGTTGCTGGCGCTCTTCGCAGGGGGCGAGACGACCTTCGACCTGGCTTCGGCCGCGGACTACCTGAACAGCCAGCTCTTCGCCCTGGTCGCGCCGTTGCTGCTCACCATCCTGGCCATCGGGTTCGCGGCGGGCACCCTCGCCGGGGAGGAGGAGCGGGGCACGCTCGACCTGGTGCTCTCCTACCCGGTCACCCGGGCCAGCGTGGTGCTGCAGAAGGCGCTGGTGCTGGTGGCCGAGGTGGTGGTCCTGGCCGCGGTCATCTACCTGGTCACCTTCGGCGTAGGTCGGGCGTTCGGCGTCGCGCTGCCGCTGGCCGAGGTGGCGGCCTCGGGCCTGGGGCAGGTCCTGCTCGGGGTGCTGTTCGGTTTGCTGGCGCTCGCCGCCGGGGCCGCGACCGGGTCACGGGCGCTGGCCATCGGGGTCGGCGCCGGCGCGGCTGCGGCCACGTACCTGCTCGGCTCGCTGGCCCCGGTGGTGTCGTGGCTCGAGCCGTTCAAGTGGATCTCGCCCTTCTACTTCGCCACCGGGGAGAACCCGCTGGCCAACGGCCTGCCCTGGTGGAGGGTGCTGGTGCTGGTGGGTTCGGCTGCGCTGTTCCTGGGGGCGGCGGTGGCGGCGTTCGAGCGGCGGGACCTGCGAGGATGACGCCGGACAGGCCGGCGGGACCAGTGGCCGTGTCCGGCGTCAGGCCGGCGTCCCGCCGGGGGCCTCCTGACGGACCTGCACGAAGACCATCTGGGCCTGGGTGAGCGCCTGGCGTAGCGCCGGGCCGTTCTCGCCCAGCCGGTCACCGACCGCGTCGAGGACACCCGCCATGGCATCGATCGCCAGCTGTGCCTCCTCGAACTTCGGTCGCTCCTGGCCGAGGTGGAGCATCGCGAGCTCGTAGAGACCAGCGATGTGGTTGGCCACGACCTGCGCGGCCGGCGCGGCCACGATCTGGCGCTGTGCCTCGGCCATCTGGGCGATCATCTCCTCGGCCCTCGCCCGCTCCTCCGGGCTGAGGTGGTCGAGGTCGGGCCCTCCCACCACCCCGGCGACACCCTCCCCGCGACCCTCCTGGGGCGGCCGCCGGCGCTGCTCGTCGCGGCCGCGGTTCACGGGTACTTCTCCACCGGGGGTCCACAGGCTCATCGAAGCTCCGATCGACGGTCGGGTGGGTGGGTGCGTGCGGTTGGCCCGACGACGCCTGCCGGAGGTCGCCGTCGCCAGACCTCCCTGGTACTCTAGGGCGCTGCAACCGAAGGAAAGCGGGGTGCCTCACCGAGGTGTCCCCACCCGGCCACCGGCTCGCCGAGTGCGCCGGGTCGATTCCCACGATGGGTGAGGCGTCGGCGCCTCACCCGGGTTCGGGCGTCGGCTTCCCGGCGCCCGTTCGTCATTTTCGGGCGTACCCATTGACCGAGCGCAAGGAGACGACGCGCATTGACGAGGAGTGAACGGCGATAGCGACCGCCAGCAGCGAGCCCAGGATCAACGACCGCATCCGAGCCCGGGAGGTGCGCCTCGTCGCACCCGACGGGAGCCAGGTGGGGATCAAGCCCCTGCCGGAGGCACTGGCCATGGCCCGCGATCTCGGATTGGACCTGGTGGAGGTGGCCGACAAGGCGACCCCGCCCGTCTGCCGGATCATGGACTACGGCAAGTACAAGTACGAGGCGGCTCAGCGGGCCAAGGAGTCACGCCGCAAGAGCACCAACGTCGTGGTCAAGGAGATGAAGTACCGGCCGAAGATCGGCCACGCGGACTTCGAGACCAAGACCCGGCAGATCGAGCGGTTCCTCGCCGAGGGTCACAAGGTGAAGGTCACCATCATGTTCCGCGGGCGGGAGATGCAGCACCCCGAGCTGGGCAAGCGGATCCTGGACGACGTGGCCGAGCATGTGGCTCACCTGGCTCGGGTGGAGGTCTACCCGAAGCTCGACGGCCGCAACATGACCATGGTGCTCGCCCCGGACAAGCGGGCGCAGGCCGCGGCCGAACGCAAGCGGGCAGCGGTCCCGGCTGATCCGGCCGACAACGGTGGTTCCGCAGCGGTGCCCGCGGTCGAGCCCGCGGGCACCGAAGGCGAGCCGTCGACCTGATCCGAGCCCGACGCCGACCGACATCGCCGACCGACATCGCCGAGCGAGGGGGTGAACGCCCCGTCAGTCGTTCGTGCGCCAGCATCGACCGGAGAACAGCCATGCCGAAGATGAAGACCCACCGTGGTGCCGCCAAGCGCTTCAAGCGAACGGGCACCGGCAAGATCGTGCGCCGGAAGGCGAACCTGAACCACATCCTCGAGAAGAAGAGCCCCCGCCGGAAGCGGCGATTGCACGGCCACACCGAGGTGGCTCCTGGTGACCTGAGCCACGTTCGCCGGCAGCTCGGCGGCTGAGCCGATCCTCCCCGCCGCCGCGCCCCGCCGCGGCGCGTGCCCCTGACCCGTCGTCCTTCCCCCGAAAGGAGCCTCAGATGGCGAGAGTGAAGCGAGCCGTGTCGAGCAAGAAACATCGCCGCTCCACGCTCGAGCGCGCCAAGGGCTACTACGGCAACAAGAGCCGTTCGTACCGAGCCGCCAACGAGCAGGTGATGCACTCCCTGCAGTACGCCTACCGCGATCGCCGGGCCCGCAAGGGCGAGTTCCGCCGCTTGTGGATCCAGCGGATCAACGCGGCCTGCCGCCTGAACGGCACGACCTACAGCCAGTTCATCAACGGTCTGAAGGCTGCTCGGGTCGACGTGGATCGCAAGGTCCTGGCTGAGCTGGCGGTCTCGGATCCGTCCGCCTTCGCGGCGCTGGTCGAGAAGGCCTCGAAGGCGACGGCCGGCGCCTGAGCGCCGGGGAGGCTCCCTCCGTGCCCTCCGCACCGAGCCCGCTGTCGGCTCGGAACCCGGCGGTCCAGCACCTGCGGCGCCTGTTCGGGCGCCGCAGGTCGCGTTCGGAGCACGGGCAGTACGTCGTCGAGGGGCCGACGCTGGTTCTCGAGGCCCTTGCCAGCGGTGTCGAGGTGGTCGAGGTCTACCTCGACGCGGGAGCCCCGGGAGGCGGTGTGCTCGCCGAGGTGGTGATGCGCGCCGAGGAGCGTGGAGTGCCGGTGCGACACCTGGCTCCGGGCGTGCTCGGCCGGATCGCCGATGCGGTCACCCCACAGCCGGCCATGGCCGTCGTGGCCGGTCGGCCGATGTCTCTCGACGAGCTCGTGGGGCAGGCTCGTGGAGGGATGGTGCTCGT
Organism: Rhabdothermincola sediminis; assembly: GCF_014805525.1. Classification (NCBI taxonomy): domain Bacteria; kingdom Bacillati; phylum Actinomycetota; class Acidimicrobiia; order Acidimicrobiales; family Iamiaceae; genus Rhabdothermincola; species Rhabdothermincola sediminis. Next base: position 169,781 of record NZ_JACFSZ010000005.1, read on the forward strand.
GCTGGCGGGTGTCGCCGATCCCGGCAACGCGGGCACCCTCGTGCGCACCGCGGAGGCGGTCGGTGCAAGCGGGGTGGTGTTCGGCGGAGCCTCGGTCGACCCGCTCTCGCCGAAGACCATCCGCTCCTCCGCAGGGTCGCTGTTCCGGGTACCGGTCGCCACCTCGCCCGATCCCGCCACCGCCGTCGCCGTGCTGCGGGATGCGGGTCTCACGATCGTCGGCGCCACCCAGTCAGGCGACCGGCCCTTCGACCGCTACCCGTGGCCCGACGATGTGGCCTTGGTGCTGGGCGGTGAGGCCCAGGGTCTGCCGCCGGGCCTGCTCGGGCCCGCGGACGTGGTGGTGAGCATCCCGATGGCAGGACAGGTCGAGAGCCTGAACGTCGCGGTGGCGGGCTCGCTGCTGTGCTTCGAGTGGGCGAGGCGGCGCAGCGCCTGGGGCTACGACTCGGCCCGATTTCCAGCTCGCACCTCCACCCCGTTGACCTAGCCTGCGGCGATCGACGGATTTGGATGGGCCGAGCCCGTGACGGCAGGGTGAACGGCGTGAGCGACCGGGACCTGATCAGCGAGATCGAGGACACCACGCGAGATGGCGTGGCTCGCATCACCGCTGCCCGAACGCTGGACGAACTGCGGTCGGTGGAGATCGAGGTGCTGGGCAAGAAGGCCCGACTCACGACCGTGAAGAAGGCGCTGGGAGCGCTCGGCCCCGACCAGCGCCGGGTGGCCGGCCAGACGCTCAACGAGGCCCGCCGCGCGTTGGAGGCCGCGCTCGCCGACCGTCGATCCGAGCTCGACGCGCTCGCCCGGGCGGAGCGCCTGGAGCAGGAGCGCCTCGATCTCACCGAGAGCCGTGACCCGGCTCGCCGGGGCCATCACCACCTGGTGACCCAGACCCGTGACCGGCTCGAGGACGTGTTCGTGGGGATGGGGTTCACCGTCGCCGAGGGGCCCGAGGTCGAGACCGACTTCTACAACTTCGAGGCCCTCAACATCCCCGCGGCCCACCCGGCCCGGGGCATGTGGGACACGCTCTACGTCGACCTCGGTGAGCCGGAGACGGTGCTGCTGCGCACCCACACCTCGCCGGTGCAGATCCGGGTCATGCAGGCTGCGTCACCCCCGATCGCCGTTGTCGCGCCCGGACGCGTCTACCGGCGCGACACGGCGGATGCCAGCCACCTACCCGTGTTCCATCAGATCGAAGGCCTGGTCGTCGACCGCGAGGTGACCTTCGGTGACCTGGCGGGCACGCTCGAGGCCTTCACCACCGCGTACTTCGGTGGCGCGATCCACTCGCGGCTGCGCCCCTCCTACTTCCCGTTCACGGAGCCCTCCGCCGAGTACGACATCAACTGCATCATCTGCGAGGGCCAGGGCTGCCGCACCTGTGGTCAGACGGGGTGGTTGGAGCTCGGCGGCTGCGGCATGGTCCACCCCAACGTCTTCCGCGCCGTGGATCTCGACCCTGAGGAATGGACGGGCTTCGCGTTCGGGTTCGGCATCGATCGGCTGGCGTTGATGCGACACGGCGTCGACGACATCCGAGAGCTGATGATCAACGACGTCCGGTTCCTGGAGCAGTTCTGACGTGAAGGTCCTGCTGTCGTGGTTGCGGGAGTTCGCGCCCTTCGAGGGCGATCCGGTGATGCTCGGGGAGCAGATGAGCGACCTCGGCATGGCCGTGGAGTCCATCGGACGGCTCGGCGAGGGCCTCGACGGCATCGTGGTGGCGACGGTCCTCGCGCTCCGGCCCCACCCGGACGCGGACAGGATCCAGCTGGTCGAGGTCGATGCGGGCGACGGTCAGCCGCTGCAGATCTGCTGCGGCGCCTTCAACATGTCGGTGGGCGACAAGGTCCCGCTGGCGACGTTGGGTACGGTCATGCCCAACGGTCTGCGCATCGAGCGCCGGAAGCTGCGGGGCGAATGGTCGAACGGCATGCTCTGCTCCGGAGCCGAGCTCGGCCTGGGGACCGATCACAGCGGCATCCTGATCCTCGATCCGACGCTCGAGGCCGGTACCGATCTGCGCACGGCGCTCGGCATCGAGAACGACGTCCTCTACGACCTCGAGATCAATCCGAACCGGCCGGACGCGATGTCGGTGGCCGGCGTGGCCCGTGACCTGGCGGCCAGGCTGCGCGTGCCGTTCTCCCTGCCGGATCCCGCGGTGGAGGAGAAGGGCACACCCCTGGAGTCCTTCTCCGTGGAGATCCTCGACACCGATCTCTGCGGACGCTTCGTCGCTCGGCTCCTGCGGGGCGTCAGCGTGGGCTCGTCCCCTGCGTGGTTGCGCACCCGCCTGCTGGCGCTGGGCATGAGGCCCATCAACCACGTGGTGGACGTGTCGAACTACGTGATGCTCGAGCTCGGCCAGCCGAACCACACCTTCGACCTGTCCAAGATCCGCGGCGGGGGGCTGCGGGTCCGGTGGGCGAAGGATGGCGAGCGCATCGTCACCCTCGACGGTGTGGAGCGCTCGCTTCGTTCGAGCGATGGGGTGGTGGCCGACGGGGAGGGCACCGCGGTCGCCATCGCCGGGGTGATGGGGGGTCTGTCGACCGAGATCGACCGGTCCACCACCGACGTGCTTCTGGAGATGGCGTGGTGGCAGCCCATGGCCATCGCCCGCACCTCCAAGCGGCTGGGGCTGCGCTCCGAGGCGTCGGCCCGATTCGAGCGGGGCACCGACCCGGAGGTGATCGACCTCGCCGCCCGGCGCTTCGCGGAGTTGCTGGTCACCGGGGGCGGCGAGCTGGCACCGGGGGTGATCGACGAGCGGGGCGACCTGCCGGTGCCTCCGACGGTGCGGGTCCGCACCAGCCGGGTGAACGGCCTGCTGGGGACGTCGTTGAGCACGGCGCAGATCGAGGGCTACCTCGAGCCGATCGGGTTCCGTTGCGAACCGGCTGCGAGCAGCGGCGGGGAGGAGGCCCTGGCGGTGACGGTGCCATCGTTCCGGCCGGACACCGCCACCGAGACCGACGTCATCGAGGAGGTCGCCCGCCACCTCGGGTACGGTCAGATCCCCCGCACGCAGCCCACGGCTGTCCGCACGGGCGGCCTCACGGAGAGGCAGCGGGAGCGCCGGCTGGTGCGAGAGGTCATGGTCGGTTTGGGGGTCGACGAGGCGATGCCCATGCCCTTCCTGGACCCGGGCGATCTGGAGCGCACCGGCAGCCCCCTACCGGGCATCACGATCGCCAACCCCCTGGCGGCCGAGGAGAGCGTGCTGCGGACCTCGCTGCGCCCGGGTCTGCTCAAGGCGCTCGGGTACAACGCATCCCACCGCAACCTCGGCGTACGCCTCTTCGAGGTGGGCAAGGTCTTCCGGATGGTCGACGGGCAGGAGCTCCCCGATGAGCCGGAGCACCTGGCGGTCGCGCTGGCTGGGTCCGACGCGTTCGAGGCCGTCGGCGCCTGGCGGGTACTCGCGGGTGCGCTCGCCGTCGCCGATGCCCGTCTGGAGCAGGTGCCCGTCGCGGGGCTGCACCCCACCAGGTCCGCCCAGGTGGTGGTGGCCGGTGAGCTGGTCGGGGCAGTGGGGGAGATCGACCCCGCGGTCCTGGCGGGGTTCGGTATCCCTGAGCGAGTGGCGTGGCTGGAGCTGGATCTGGACCACCTCCTGGGGCTACCGCACGGCGAGCGCCGCTACCGGCCCGTCAGCCGGTATCCCTCGAGCGATCTCGACCTGGCGTTCGAAGTCGACGAGGGGGTGCCTGCCGCGGAGGTCGAGTCGCTCATCCGATCGAGCGCCGGGGAGCTGCTCTCGTCACTGCGGCTGTTCGACGTGTTCCGGGGCCCTCCGCTGCCCGAAGGGCGCCGCAGCCTCGCGTACCGCTTGCGGTTGCAGGCCGCGGACCGCACACTGACCGACGACGAGGTGGCAGAGCTGCGCGCCGCCGTGGTGGCGGCGGTCGAAGCGGCGTTCCCGGCGCGACTCCGGGGCTGAGTTGCATATTCATACGTAAAGACGTATGATGACTGGATGATCTCGGTCGGCGTGGTTGGGGCCTCGGGCTTCACCGGGGCGGAGCTGCTCCGGTTGCTGGGGGCGCACCCAGGTTTCGAGGTGGTGGTCGCCACCGGCGACACCCAGGCCGGGACCGCAGTGGCCGACCTCTACCCGAGCCTGGCGGCCGCCTACCCGCACCTGTCGTTCCGGTCGCTCGAGGACATGAGCCTCCTGAGCAGTGTCGAGCTGGCCTTCCTCGCTCTCCCGCACGGCGCCTCGCAGGAGCTCGTCGGCCGGCTGCCGGCCTCGGTGCGATGGGTCATCGACCTCTCCGCCGACTTCCGGCTCCGCGACCCCTCGCTCTACCCCTCGTGGTACGGGGCGCCGCACACCGCGCCCGAGCTGCTCGTGCGCTTCGTCTACGGCCTCCCGGAGCTGTTCCGCAAGGACCTGGCCGGCGCCGCCCGGGTGGCCGTTCCCGGTTGCTACCCGACCGCGGCCTCCCTCGCGCTGGCCCCGCTGGTGGAGGAGGGGTTGGTCGAGCCCTCGGGGCTGATCGTCGACGCCGCCAGTGGGGTGTCCGGCGCGGGGCGGACCCCGAAGCCCTCGACGGCGTTCTGCACGGTGGACGAGGACTTCACCGCGTACGGGTTGCTCTCGCACCGGCACACGCCCGAGATGGAACAGGTCCTGGCGAGTGTGGCCCCCGACGGAGAGGAGGTGTCGGTGCTGTTCACCCCCCATCTGGCGCCGATGAACCGCGGCATCCTCGCCACCTGCTACGCGCGGCCGCGGGCGGAGGTCTCCACCGGCTTCTTGCTCGATCTCTACCGGGAGCGCTATGCGGGTGAGCCCTTCCTGGTGGTGAGTGACCGCTCGCCCTCCACCAAGGCCGCGCTCGGCTCCAACAGCGCGCACCTCACGGTCCGCTTCGATGAGCGGACCGGCTGGGTGGTCGCCCTGTGCGCGATCGACAACCTGGTGAAGGGGGCCTCCGGGCAGGCGATCCAGTGCGCCAACCTCCTCACCGGGCAACCGGAGGAGACCGGCCTCTCGGCGATCGGGGTGTACCCGTGAGCGTCACCGCGCCGGCGGGGTTCGTCGCCGCCGGGATCCATGCCGGTGTGAAGCAGGCGGGCACACCCGACCTCTCGCTCGTGGCCACGGCGGACGGGGTGCCGGTGCCCGCGGCCGGCGTGTTCACCAGCAACCTCATGACCGCGGCGCCGGTGACGGTCAGCCGGTCGCACCTGCAGGCCAGTGGGGGCCGGGCCGCGGCGGTGATCCTCAACAGCGGTAACGCCAACGCGGCGACGGGTGAGCCCGGCTGCCGCGACGCGGAGCTCATGTGCGACCTCACCGCCGCGGAGCTCGGTTGCGACCGCCATCACGTGCTCGTCTGCTCGACCGGTCTGATCGGCATCCCGCTGCCCATCGACCGCATCGCGGCGGCGATCCCCGCCCTGGTCGCGGCCCGCGACGTGCGCGGGGCGGCCGACGCGGCCGAGGCGATCCGCACCACCGACACGCATCGCAAGGAGACCGTGGTCCGCGGCGAGGGGTTCGTGGTGGGCGCGATGGCGAAAGGGGCGGCGATGCTGGCCCCGAACATGGCGACGATGCTGGCCGTGCTGACCACCGACGCCGCCGCGGAGCCGGCGGTGCTGAAGCAGATCCTGGCCGAGGCCGTGGCTGGCTCGTTCAACCTGCTCGACGTGGACGGTTGCCAATCGACCAACGACACCGTGCTGCTGCTGGCGAGCGGTCGAGCCGGACCGGTGGAAAGCGGCGCGCTGGCGGCCGCGGTGGCCGAAGCCTGCCGTGATCTCGCGGGCCAGATGGCGGGCGATGCGGAAGGAGCCACGAAGGTCGTCCATCTCACGGTCACCGGCGCGCATTCCGACGAGGACGCGCTCCGGGGTGCGCGGCAGATCGCCCGTAGCCAGCTCACCAAGTGCTCGTGGTACGGCGCCGACCCCTATTGGGGGCGTGTCGCCAGCGATCTCGGCTCCGCGGGCATCGCCTTCGACCCGAGGCTGCTGAGCATCACCTACGGCGAGGTGACGGTCTGTCACGGAGGGGTCGCCGTGGAGCACGACCGCGACGCGCTGGGCGAGCATATGGCCGGGCGACACCTGTACATCACCGCCGACCTGGGGCTCGGTGCCGGGCGGGCCAGCCTGCTCACGAACGACCTCACCCACGCGTACGTCGACGAGAACATGGGGACCTCGTGACCGCTGCCGATCCCGCGCTCACGGCCGAGGTGCTGATCGAAGCGTTGCCCTACATCCGCCGGTTCCGGGCATCGACGCTGGTGGTGAAGCTCGGTGGGAACGCCATGGTCGAACCGCGACTGGCCCAGACCTTCGCGGACGACATCGTGCTGCTCCAGGCGGTGGGCATCCAGGTGGTCGTGGTGCACGGCGGTGGACCGCAGATCGGCGAGCTGATGGCCCGGCTGGGCAAGGAGCCGGAGTTCCGCGAGGGCCTCCGGGTGACCGATGCCGAGACGCTCGACATCGCCCGCATGGTGTTGCTCGGCAAGATCAACAGCGACATCGTGGCCAGCATCAACGTGCACGGGCCCCTCGCCGTGGGGCTCTCGGGAGCCGACGCGGGCCTGATCGTCGCCGGTGCTCGCGACCCGGAGCTCGGCTTCGTAGGTGACGTGGTGTCGGTGAACCCGCACATCGTGGAGCGCCTCCTGGCGGAGGATCTCATCCCGGTGGTGAGCACCATCGGCACCGACCCGACCGGTCAGGCCTACAACATCAACGCCGACACCGCCGCCGGCGCGATCGCGGGAGCGCTGGGGGCCGAGAAGGTGGTGTACCTGACCGACGTGGCAGGCCTGTTGCGAGACCTCGACGACCCGTCTTCGCTCATCGCTCACATCACCGTGCCCGAGCTCGAGGCGCTGGTCGACGCCGGCGCCCTGGGGGGCGGGATGCTCCCCAAGATCCGCGCCTGCCTCGACGCGCTCGCGGGCGGGGCCCGCTCCGCGCACCTGCTGGACGGCCGGGTGCCGCACGTGCTGCTGCTCGAGCTGTTCACCGACGCGGGGATCGGCACGATGATCGAGCCCGAGGGCCAGCCGTGACGGCTACCGATACGGGCGCGACCCGGCTGGCGGCGCTTCATCGGCTGGCGACGGGCGCTCCGGCGGACCTCGAACACTGCCCCTTCATGCCCACCTACGCGGCGCCCACCGTGCAGTTCGTGCGGGGTCAGGGGACGATCCTGTGGGACCGGGCCGGGAACCGCTACCTCGACTTCCTCGCGGGGCTGGCGGTGGTCAGCCTCGGCCACGCCCACCCGGAGGTCGCCGAGGCCATCGCCCGGCAGGCGCACACCCTCGTGCACGTCTCCAACCTGTTCGCCACCGAATCGGCATGTGAGGTGGCCCTGACCCTCGACCGGCTGCTGGGCGGAGGCGGGCAGGTGTTCTTCTGCAACTCCGGTGCCGAGGCGAACGAAGCCGCGATCAAGCTAGCCCGCAAGTGGGGAGGACGTGGCCGCTACGCCGTCGTCAGTGCCTACGGGTCGTTCCACGGGCGCACGCTCGCCACCTTGCACGCCACCGGCCAACCGCAGAAGCACGAGGCGTTCCAGCCCCTTCCTGAGGGGTTCCGCCACGTCGCCTGGAACGACCTCGGCGCGCTGGATGACGCGCTCGATTCCTCGGTCGCCGCGGTGCTGCTGGAGCCGGTCCAGGGTGAGGGCGGCGTCCACCCCGCCGATGAGGCGTACTTCCGAGGGGTGCGCCGGCTCTGCGACGAGCGTGGGGTGCTGTTCATGGTCGACGAGGTGCAGACCGGTCTCGGGCGCACCGGCCGGTGGTTCGGGCACCAGCACTTCAACGTGGCGCCCGATGTGGTCACCATGGCCAAGGCACTGGGCAACGGCATGCCGATCGGGGCGTGCTGGGCCCGCCGGGAGGTGGCCAGCGCCTTCGAGCCCGGCGACCATGCGACGACCTACGGGGGCCAGCCACTCGCGGCCGCGGCAGCGCGAGCGGTGCTGGAGGTGATGGAGCGGGAGAACGTGCCGGCGCGGGCCACGGCGGCGGGTGCACAGCTACGCGACCGGCTCGACGCGCTGCCCCAGGTGCGGGAAGTCCGTGGGCTCGGCCTGCTGGTGGCCGCCGAGCTCGAGCCCCGACTGGATGCCCGCCGGGTCGCGGCCGGCGCACTCCGGGCCGGGCTGGTGGTGAACGCGGTGTCGCCCTCGGCCTTGCGGTTCGCGCCCCCGCTGCTGCTGAGCGACGGCGAGATCGACGAGGCGATCACCATCCTGGAGCGGGTGTTCGCTGAGGAGGCGCTCGGGTGAAGCACCTGCTGGAGGTCGACGATCTCACTCCCGACGAGCTGGTGGCGGTGCTGGCACTCGCTCGCCGCCGCGACCTTCCGGCGGTGCTGCTCCGCCGGGGCGTGGCGCTGGTGTTCGAGAAGCCCTCGGCCCGGACCCGCAACTCCATGGAGATGGCGGTGGTGCAGCTCGGGGGGCACCCGGTGACCATCAGGCCGGACGAGGTGGGCCTCGACGTGCGGGAGACCGTCGAGGACGTCACCCGGACGTTGGCCTGCTACCACGCGGTCATTGCCGCCCGGGTGTTCGAGCACTCGAGGGTCGAGCGGATGGCGAGCGTCTCGCCGGTCCCGGTCGTGAACCTGCTCTCCGACGCAGCCCACCCGATGCAGGCCCTGGCCGACCTGCTCACGCTGGAGGACGCCTTCGGTGCGCTTTCCGGTCGCACCATCGCGTACGTCGGCGACGGCAACAACGTGTGCCGCTCGCTCGCCATCGCGGCGGGCATGATGGGGATGCAGGTGCGCGTGGCGTCGCCTCCCGGCTACGAGCTGGCCGAGGTCGACATCCAGCGCATCCGGGCCACAGGTGTGGAGCCGCAGCTCACCACCGAGCCGTTCGACGCGGTCCGTGGCGCCGACGCGGTGTACACGGACGTGTGGGCCTCGATGGGTCAGGAAGACGAAGCGGCTGAGCGACGCCGGGTGTTCGCGGGCTTCACGGTGGACACGGCGCTGCTGGACGCGGCGTCCCCGTCGGCCGTCTTCCTCCACTGCCTGCCCGCTCATCGAGGCGAGGAGGTGACCGCGGAGGTGCTCGAAGGCCCGCGGAGCCGGGTGTGGCCGCAGGCGGAGAACCGGATGCACGCCGCCCGGGGCCTGCTGGCCTGGTTGCTCGGGGTGGCGCCGTGACCGCGGGCTCGCCGGCGGGCCACCGCGTGGAGGGGACCAGGCTGGGGAAGCGGCAGCGCCAGCACCTGGTCGCGAAGCTGATCGAGCAGCACCGTGTCCGCAGCCAGGCCCAACTCGTCGAGCTGCTGGCGGCCGAGGGAGTGGTCGCCACGCAGGCCACGGTGTCGCGGGACCTCGACGAGCTCGGAGCGATCAAGGTGCGGGTTCCCGGTGGCGAGACCGCCTATGCGATCCCGGCCCTGCCCAAGGAGCAGCGAGCACCGGATGACCATCTCCGGCGGGTGTTCGGCGACTGGGTGGTGGAGGTCGCGTCGTCCGGGAACCTGGTGGTCTTGCGAACTCCGCCCGGGTCGGCCCACGTGGTGGGCTCGGCGCTCGACCGGGCGGGGCTGCCGGAGGTGATCGGTACGGTGGCCGGCGACGACACCCTCATCGTGGTCGCGGCCGAAGGGATCGAGGGTGCGGCCCTGGCCGGCATGCTCGCAGATCTCGCCGGCTTGTGACGCCCGGCTCGTTCGTGTTGATGGAACTCCCGCAGGAAGAGAGAACGTCATGACCAAGCGCGCAGTCCTCGCCTACAGCGGAGGTCTCGACACCTCCGTCGCGGTCCGGTGGATGATCGAGAACTATGGCGTCGAGGTGATCACCGTGGCTTGTGATGTCGGTCAGGAGGCGGACTGGGACGGTCTACAGGCGAAAGCGTTCGCGGCCGGCGCGGTCGAGGCGATCGTCGTGGACTGCCGGGAGGAGTTCGCTCGTGACTTCCTGGCGCCGGCGCTCAAGGCGAACGCGCTGTACGAGGGTCGCTACCCGCTGGTCTCCGCGCTCTCGCGTCCGGTGATCGTGCGGCACCTCGTCCGTGCCGCCCGGGAGCACGGAGCCGATGCCGTCGCACACGGCTGCACCGGCAAGGGCAACGATCAGGTGCGTTTCGAGGTGGCCGCCCGGGCCCTGGCGCCCGACCTGGAGATCCTGGCTCCGGTCCGCCACTGGGGGATGACCAGGGAGATGTCGATCGAGTACGCGGCCGCGCACGGCATCCCCGTCGCCGCCACGAAGGAGAAGCTCTACTCGATCGATGACAACCTGTGGGGCAGAGCCATCGAATGCGGTGAGATGGAGGATCCCTGGGCCCGGCCGCCCGAGGGGGTGTGGAGCATGACGGTGCCCACGGCCAGCGAGGCCCGGGAAGTGGTCATCGCCTTCGAGGAGGGTGTGCCGGTGCGAATCGACGGTGTGGAGCGCCCGTTGCACGAGCTGATCACCGAGCTCAACACCGTCGTCGGTGGCTACGGCTGGGGGCGGCTCGACATGGTCGAGAACCGCCGGGTGGGCATCAAGAGCCGCGAGACCTACGAGGCACCGGGCGCGCTGGCGTTGATCGATGCGCACCGCGATCTGGAGAGCATCACCCTCGAGCGGGACCTCCTCCACGAGAAGCAGCGTCTCGAACCGCGCTACGCGGATCTGGTCTACGACGGGATGTGGTACTCGCCTCTCAAGGAGGCGCTCGACGCCTTCGTCGACGCCAGCCAGCGGTACGTGACCGGTGAGGTCCGGCTGCGACTCGAGCCGGGTCGCTGCTTCGTGGTCGGGCGGCGCAGCGAGTTCAGCCTCTACGACTACGGGCTGGCTACCTACGACGCCGCTGACAGCTTCAACCACGCCGACTCCGAGGGATTCGTACGCCTGTGGGGGCTCGGGATCCAGACCTGGGCCGCACGCCAGTCGGCGCGGAGCTGAGCGATGAGCACGCTGTGGCACGGCCGGTTCGAGGGCGGCCCCGCCGAGGAGCTGCTGGCGTTCACGGTCAGCTTGCCGTTCGACCAGCGGTTGGCCGCGGACGACCTGCAGGGGTCGCGGGCCCACGTCAGAGGCCTGGTGCGAGCCGGCGTGCTCACGGACGGCGAAGCGAGCATGGTGCTCCGCGCGCTCGACCAGGTGGAGAGCGAGCTGGAGGCGGGGAGCTTCGTGTTCGTCCCCTCGGACGAGGACATCCACACCGCCATCGAGCGGCGGGTCACCGAGCTCGCCGGCGCCGCCGGGGCGAAGCTCCACACCGGTCGCAGCCGCAACGATCAGGTGGCGACCGACCTGCGCCTGTACACCAAGCGAGCCGTGTACCGCATCGGGTCCCGGCTCCTCGAGCTGCAGGAGGTGTTGTTGGCGAGGGCGGTGGAGGCCGCTGAGGCCTACCTGCCCGGTTACACCCATCTGCAGAGGGCACAGCCGGTCCTGCTCGCCCACCACCTGCTGGCGCACGGGTGGGCGTTGTCGCGCGACGTCGACCGCCTGCTCGACACCCGCCGGCGCCTCGATGTGTCGCCGCTCGGTGCCGGGGCCCTCGCCGGATCGTCGCTCAGACTCGACCCCGCCGGTGTCGCGGCCGAGCTCGGCTTCGCCGCGGTGTTCGACAACAGCCTCGACGCGGTCAGCGATCGGGATTTCGTGGCCGAGGTGCTGTTCGACCTGGCGATGGTCGGGGTGCACCTGTCCCGGATCGGGGAGGAGATCGTCCTGTGGTCGAGCGAGGAGTTCAGGTTCGTCCACCTCGATGACGCCTATGCGACAGGCAGCTCGATGCTTCCTCAGAAGAAGAACCCCGACATCGCTGAGCTCGCACGGGGCAAGAGCGGCCGGCTCATCGGTGACCTCACCGGGTTCCTCGCCACCTTGAAGGGTCTCCCGCTGGCCTACAACCGCGACCTGCAGGAGGACAAGGAGCCACTCTTCGATGCGCTCGACCAGGTCGAGTTGGCTCTGGGCGCGATGGCGGGGCTCTTGCGGACCGTGCAGTTCGACGTCGAGGCCATGCGGGCCGCGGCCGACACCGCGACATCCTCAGCAACCGACCTGGCGGAGTGGCTGGTGGCGAGAGGCACGCCGTTCCGGGAGGCCCATGCCACGGTCGGGGCACTGGTGCGCCGTTCGCTCACCGAGGGTCGATCCCTGGCGGAGCTGGTCGGGCAACACCCGGACCTGGGCCTTGATGCGGCAGCGCTCCTGGCGGAGGGGGTGGCGGTGCGGCGCCGCACCAGCCCGGGGGGCGCGGGCCCGGAGCCGGTGGCGGCCCAGCTCGAGCGGTTCCGTGAGCGGGTGGCGGCCGATCGGGAGCGGCTGGGGGAGGGACGTTGAGCTGATGCGGTCGATGCGGTGCGATCGCATCGGGGCATGGCTCTCGGCGTGAGCGACTCCGGCCGCCTGCCAGGGCAGCGGCTCCCGCGGTCCTTCTACCGTGACGACAGCCGCCAGGTCGCCCCGGCACTGCTCAACAAGTTGCTGGTCCACGACGGGCGGGTGGCTCGCATCGTGGAGGTCGAGGCCTACGCGGGTGCGGAGGATCCGGGTAGCCATGCGTACCGGGGTGAGACCCGCCGGAACCGCACCATGTTCGGGCCACCCGGCCACCTGTACGTCTACTTCACCTACGGGATGCACTGGTGCGCGAACGTGGTCTGCGGGGAGGAGGGCACGGCGACCGCCGTGCTGCTGCGGGGCGCGGCGCCGCTCGAGGGTCTCGACGCCATGTACGCGGCGCGCCGGCGGGCCCGGCGGGACGAGGACCTCTGCAGCGGCCCCGCGAAGCTCTGCCAAGCCCTCGGTCTGGACGGCAGCTACGACGGTGCCGACCTGGTGACCGGCGACCGGGGAGTGACGGTGCTCGACGACGGCACCCCGCCACCGGAGGCACCGATCGTGAGCACCCGCATCGGGCTAAGCGCCGGCGCCGAGCATCCCTGGCGGTGGTACGTGCCCGGCGATCCGAACGTGTCGCGCCCTTGATCCTGATCGACCGCCGGCTACGCGCTCGCGCGTTCTGGCCTGTCAAACGCGTGCTGGGGCACGCGTTCGGCCTGCCGGAACGCGCCCACGGTGCAACTGGCCTGTCGAACGCGTGCGCCTGCGCTCGTCAGCCGAGGTCACCCGGGGTCGCGCAGGAGGGCATGTGGTTGACCTGCGCGAAGCGGTCGATGGGCGCGGTGATCTGCCGACCCTCTTTCTCGGTGACGTAGAACCGTACGTCCCCCTCTTCGGCCAAGCGGGCAGCATGGGCCCGACGGTCTCCCAGATAGGTCTGCCAGTCATCGAGCCATTCCGCCACCATGTCCCCGTCACGGGTACCCCTTGACGGGGCGATCGATCGCAGGCCGTCCACCATCGCCTGGAGCGCCTCGGTGGCGCTCGAGATCGTTGCCGCCCGCGCTGCTGGCTCAGGGGCTTCGAAGGCCGGGGGAAGATCAACGAGGCGGGCCTGGGCGGAGGCGCAGATCGGCTCGGCGGCCGCGCCGAACGAGGGGTCGTCGAGGCTCCCCGGGGGCTTCCCCGGGGAGCGGGTCAGGGCGTAGATCCACAGCAAGGCCGAACCGAGGACGATCACGACCACGATGGCCCGGCCCATGAGGGTTCCGAGGGGGGTGCTCGGGGAGCCCGGCGATGCGGTGCTCATGAGGTCCACTGTGGCGTGGGGGCCAGCATGGGGCCAAACGGCGGAACGGTCGCGCCCAGCCATGGAGTGGACGGGCGCTCCCGGGAGGGAAAGAGTGGGCGGCCATGGACGATCACAGCTCATGGTCGGGCGGTGCGGTGCTCGGTGACCTGATCGAGCGCGGGCTGGTCCACGACACGACCGATCCTGATCTGCTCCGCGCTCGCCTGGAGGATGGGCCCATCACCGTCTACTGCGGTTTCGACCCGACTGCCGAGAGCCTTCACGTGGGCAACCTGGTCCCGTTGCTCCTGCTGCGACGGTTCCAGCTCTTCGGCCACCGGCCCATCGCGCTCGCCGGCGGTGCCACCGGCATGATCGGCGACCCCGGTGGTCGCTCCGAGGAACGCAACCTGCTCGACCAGGCCACGCTGGATCGGAACGTGATGGCAATCAAGCACCAGCTCGAGCAGTTCCTGGACTTCACCCCGGGCCCGAACCAGGCCCTACTCGTCGACAACCGCGAGTGGACAGCGCCGATGGGCGTGCTCGAGTTCCTCCGTGACGTCGGGAAGTACGTCACCGTCAACACCATGCTGGCCAAGGAGTCCATCCGAGCTCGGGTCGCCAGCGAGCACGGCATCTCGTTCACGGAGTTCAGCTACATGCTGCTCCAGGCGAATGACTTCCACTGGCTGTACCAGCACCTGGACTGCGAGATGCAGGTCGGAGGATCCGACCAGTGGGGGAACATCACCGCCGGCGTGGACCTCATACGCCGGAAGCAAGGGGTCAGCGTGCACGCTCTGACGGTGCCGCTCATCACCAAGGCAGATGGGACCAAGTTCGGCAAGACGGCGACCGGAGCCGTGTGGCTGGACCCGGATCGCACGTCGCCGTACGACTTCTTCCAGTACTTCGTGCGGTGCGACGATCAGGATGTCGAGCGCTTCCTCAAGCAGTTGACCCTCCTGCCGCTCGAGGAGATCGCCGGCATCATGGCGAAGCACGAGGAGCACCCGGAGGAACGATTCGCCCAGCGCCGCCTGGCTCGAGAGGTGACCGAGCTGGTGCACGGGCCGGTGGCTGCGAGGGAAGCCGAGCAGGCTTCGTCAGGCTTCACCCGCGCGGTCGCGGACCTGGCGCCCCCCGAACTGGAAGCGCTCGTCGACGCCATGCCGACTGCCCACCTGGCCCGCGGCGAGGTGCTCGGCGTGGACGTCGTCGACCTGGTGGCCAGGATCGGGTTGGTGGGCTCGAAGGGGGAGGGGAGGAGGCTGATCGCCCAGGCGGGGCTCTACGTGAACGACGAGGCGCTCCGCGAGCCGAGACACCTCGGACCTGCCGACGTGCTCCACGATCGGTTCGTGATGCTCCGGCGAGGGAAGAAGCAGCGCTATCTGGTGGTTATCGATGACAAGGAGCCCGGGAGCGGGTCGTAGGGTTCGCCCTTGCTCACCTCCGGGGTTGACATCCTCGCAGAACCTCGCTATCGTTACTTTTCCTGCCTGCGAGCACCTCTCCGGATGCTCGGTTTGACCGGCACCGCAGGGCTCGGTAGGTTGACGATCCGCCCCGATGCGGCCTTGCTCGCACGGGGACTGGCACGGC